>NZ_JBHYIQ010000060.1:50845-62076 GCF_042739895.1 Amycolatopsis sp. NPDC059021 | reverse complement strand
ACCAGCTCGGTCACACACACTTTGTCATGAGAACACAGAAGGTTGGGTAATTTGTGTCGGCCCGCCGGTTCCCCGGGGGGGCAGACGGTCACCTCAGGCGACGTGCGAACCCGGAGGAGGACTCTGGGAGCAGCCGCCGCCGCAGTCGGCGGTGTGCTGGTGCGGCTCCTCGTCCTCCGGCCTCGGCTCGGTCGGCGGAGCCGACGGGTCGAGCGGGTCGAGTTCGTCGTCGATCGTGGTGTCGGTGACGTCCGTAGGTGTGGACATTGCGATAGCCTCCCCTGCTGATCTGCCTGGTACATACGGGCAACTCGGCCCACCGATCGTACGAACCCCAGGTGACCCCCAGTTGCCGTTCAGCGGGTCCCTCAACCCGCGAACGGAGTAATAGTGACATAGCGGAGCAGTGATCAGTAGCGCATTTGAACAATCCGTGGCGAATTTCTCAGCGTGCAATAGGCCGCGGCCCGTTAGCCCTTTCGCCGAGATCGAATACGGCACTCAGTGGTCGTGATCGGCCGGTCACGCATGGGAGTCTTCCCAGGCACCGGGGGGAGTGCGATGACCCGACTTCCGCGCAGCGCCGCCGCTTTCGTCCTCGCGCTCGTACTCGCCTTCCCCGGAAACTCCAGCGCCGAAAGCGCCCGGCAGCCGACGTTCACCAATCCGATCTCCGTCCCGGTGGCCGACACCTTCGCCGACCCGGCCGTGCTCCGCGGCGAGGACGGGTTCTGGTACGCCTACGGCACGGCCGACCCGTTGCACGAGGGCGAGCGGTTCCACCACGGCATCCCGGTCCTCCGCTCCGCCGACCTGGTGCGCTGGGCGTACGTCACCGATGTGTTCACCCCGGCTAACCGGCCGGTCTGGGCGGCGCCCGGCGCCGGGCTGTGGGCGCCGGACATCCGCTACGCCGACGGTCGCTACCTCCTCTACTTCACGGTCACCGACACGACGGCGAATCCGGGCGCGGACCCGGCCATCGGCGTCGCGACGGCACCGACGCCCGCCGGGCCGTGGACCGACAGCGGCAGGCCCGTCGTCGCGCCCCGTCCCGCGGCGGGCGGCACCTACCAGTGGACCTACGACCCGGCCATGCTCACCGACGCCGAGGGGCGGCGCTGGCTCTACTTCGGTTCGTACGTCGGCGGACTCTTCGTCGTCCCGCTGTCCTCCGATGGGCTGCGAGTCACCGGCGACGCGATCCAGGTCGCGATCGCCGACCGCTACGAGGCGAGCTACGTCGTCCGGCACGAGGGCTGGTACTTCCTGTTCGCCTCGGCCGCGAACTGCTGCGCGGGACCCGCCACCGGCTACAGCGTCTTCGCCGGTCGCTCCGCGAATCCGGCAGGGCCGTTCGTCGACAGGGCCGGCCGCTCGCTGCTCGATTCCCGGGTCGGCGGGACCCCGGTGCTGCAGCCGAACGGGAATCGCTGGGCCGGCACCGGGCACAACGCGGTCGTCAGCGACGCGGCGGGCCAGGATTGGCTGCTCTATCACGCCATCCCGCGCGACAAGCCCTACCTGGACGAACCGTACGGGATCAACCGGCGGCCGATGCTGCTCGACCGGCTGGACTGGATCGACGGCTGGCCGGTGGTCCGCGGCGGCGCCGGGGCCTCGGACGGCGAGCAGCGCGCGCCGGTCACGACCGGCGTCGTCGACGACAGGTTCGAACGCTCCTCGCTCGGCCCGGGATGGCGGGGCCCGGCGCCGGACTGGACCGTTGTGCCGCACGCGGATCCGGACTCCGGCGGTTTGCTGCGCCACACCGGCGAAGGACCCGGCAGGCTGCCGTCCACGAAGCGGATTCCCGCCGACGTGCAGGTAGACCTCGACATCCGCGTCACCGGCGGCGCGGCTGGGGTCGCGCTGCGCGTGAGCGGCCCGGACAGCCGGGTGTCGGTGACGCTCGACGAATCCGCCGCCGCGCTCGTCACCGACGTCACCGTCCATGGTGGACACAGTGCGCGGCGCACCCCGCTTCCCCCGGATTTCCGGTACGGGACTTGGCATACGCTCACCGTCCGGATCGTCGGCCGGGTCCTGCGGGTGGCCGTGACGGAAGGCCGTCCCGGCAATCCCGTGGCCGAGCAGGAACGTTCCCTGCCGTGGTGGCCCAGCGATGGCGGGCTGGCGATCCTGGCCTCCGGACCGGCGGAAGTGGACAACGTCTCGGCCGCTCCGGCCGCTCGCCCCACGCGACAGGAAGCACCCGAGCCGCGGGCAGGCTGGTTCGATCCGTCCTTTTCGGACGAGTTCGCCGGTTCACTGAGTCCACAGTGGACATGGATCCGGCCGGACTCCTCGGCCGCTGTGGAATCCGGGGCACTGCGCTGGCCGGTACAGGCCGCGGAACTGGTCGGCACCGGCAACGACGCGAGTGTCCTACTGCGCGAAGCGCCCCAAGGCGACTACGTGGTCGAGACCGAACTCGACCTCGATGTCGGCGTCGGCACCGTACGCAATTTCGAGCAGGCGGGCCTGATCGCCTACGTCAGCGACGACGACTTCGCCCGGCTGAGCCACGTCGCGATCTGGAACACGCGGCAGATCGAGTACGGCCGCGAACTCCCCTACGCTGGCCGGACCGTCTTCGGCGGGATGGCGCTCACCGCACCGGCGACGACCACGTGGCTCCGGCTCGCGCACAGCGTCGACCACCGCACCGGCGAACACCGGTTCCGCGCGGGCGTGAGCCGGGACGGATGTCGCTGGGAATGGGGCGGCACCTGGACGTTCCCCGCGGGCACCACGCCGCGGATCGGGCTGATCGCCCACGGCGGCGACACCCCGCCCGCCACCGCGGTGTTCCACTACTTCCGCGTCTACCGGGACTGAGCGGACCGAACGTCGCGAACGCTCCGTGAAGGCCTCCTTCACAGCGTTGAGCGCTGTGAAGGAGGCCTTCACGGACCTTCAGAGGCGGGCGGCGATCCCGTCGAGCAGGCAGTCCAGGCCGAGCCGGAACTGCGCATCCTCGCCGGGGCCGATCACCTCCGGGTCCTCGTCACGCAGGAAGCCCCGCATGAACCGGCCCAGCAGCGGGTACGGGCCGTCGCCGGAGCCGTCCCCCCACCAGTCGCGAGCCAGCTCCCGAACCTGCTCGGCGGAGGAGAAGTCGTTGTGGCGCCACATCTTCACCTCTTCGGCCCGCTGGAGCGCGGCCCCGAGCACGTAGCCCTCGATCAGCCGCTGGTAACCCAGCCCGGCGCCCAGGTCCTGGCCGAGCCGGTCGAACGTCGCGAGTATGAACTCCTTGATCCGGGAGGCGTTCGGCCCCGCGGGCGGGCGGCTGTGCACCAGCTCGGCGAACCAGGGATGCCGCTTCGCCATCGCCCAGTACTCCGTCGCGACCAGCGTCAGGTCGGCCCGCCAGTCCTCGCCGGGATGCGCCGGAGTCGTCACCTCCGCGCCCGCCGCGTCCAGCATGAGGTCGACGAGGCCCTCCTTGCTGTGCACGTACCGGTAGAGCGACATCGGTGTGCTCGAACCGAGCTTCGCCGCGACGGCACGCATGGTCAGCGCCTCGGCGCCGCCCGCGTCCGCGATGTCCACCGCCGCGCGCACGATCTCGCCGCGGCCGAGCCCCCACTTCCGTTCCGGCGGCTCCGGTAGCAGCCAGATCGGCGGCGGCACCTTCGACGAACCCCGCTCCTTCGAGCCACCCACGCACTACCTCCCACCGTTTGCGTACAGAGTACACGTCGTGTACAACGTACATAGAATGTACGACGTACACGAATCTGGGGAGCGCTATGAGCGAGGAATACGTACCTGTCCTGATCGTCGGCGGCGGCATCGCCGGGTTGACGGCGGCGCTGCTGTTGCAGCACCACGGCGTCGGAGCGGTACTCGCGGAGAAGCACGCGGGCACGTCACCACAGCCGAAGGCGCGGCGGTTCAACCCGCGCAGCAACGAGGTCTTCCGCGCGCTCGGGCTGAGCGAGGAGATCGCCGAGGCGGGCGCGCCGCTCGCGAAGTTCACCGGGATGCTGACCGGGCCGACGCTGGCGGAAGCGACCTGGCCGGAGATGACACCTCAGCTGACCGCGGCCGCGGTCCAGCACGCCGAACTCGCCCGGCTCAGCCCGGCGCCGAGCGTGCTGTGCCCGCAGGACGTGCTCGAACCGGTGCTGCGGCGGGCAGCCGAAGCACGCGGCGCGCGGTTGCGGTTCGGCACGGAGCTGGTGGCGGTCAAGCAAGACGCCGACGGCGTGCTCGCCGAACTGCGCCCCGCGGACGGCGAGCCGTACACCGTGGTCGCCGACTACCTGATCGCCGCAGACGGGGCCCGCAGCCCGATCCGCGAGTCGCTCGGCATCCCGCGCACCGGGGCCGGGCACCTCGCCGACAACCTCGACGTGTGCTTCCGCGCCGACCTCGCCGAACTGGTGCGCGGCAAGGAGTTCAACCTGTGCCGGATCGAGAACCCGGCCGCGTCCGGGGCGTTCGTCTCCGTCAACGGCACGGACGTCTGGCTGTTCTCGACCTCCGATTTTCCCGTCGGCGACCGGCGTGCCCGCGACCTCGGCGACGAAGAGTGGGCGAGCTTGCTGCGCGAGGTGATCGGAGTGTCCGATGTGGACATCGAGATCCTGTCGAAGATGCCGTGGGAGTCCGGGATGTACGTGGCCGAGCGGTTCGCCGAGGGGCGGGTCTTCCTCGCCGGCGACGCGGCGCACGCGATGCCGCCGATGGCCGCGGCCGGGGCCAACACCGCGATCGCCGACGTCGCCAACCTCACCTGGAAGCTCGCCGCGGTGCTGGCCGGGAACGCGCCGGCCACCCTGCTCGACAGCTATCACGCCGAGCGTTATCCCATCGGGTACGCCACCGCCGCGTTCTCCAGTCAGGTCAGCGGCCATCTGGGCACCATGCTCAAGGCGATCACCAGCGGGGACACCCAGCGTGCCGACATCGGCGCCACGATGTTCGGCGTCCAGTATCCCGAGGGCGCGTTCGTCGCCGACGACCGCGGCCCCTCCCCGGAGGACCACTACGCGCCCGGTGCGCGGCCGGGCACCCGGATCCCGCACGCCTGGCTAGGCCGCGACGGCGATCAGGTGTCCACTTTGGACCTCGTGGGCCCCGGCTTCGCGCTGCTGACCGGCCCGGACGGCGAGGCGTGGCAGCGGGCCGCGGCCGAGGTCACGGCGGAATCCGGACTCACCGTCGAGGTGTGCCGGATCGGCACCGACGTCACCGATCTCTCCGACGATGACGGCGGCTGGCTCGCCGCGGCGGAACTCACCGGCACCGGCGCGGTGCTGGTCCGCCCGGACGCCGTGGTGGCGTGGCACTCGCCCACGTGCCCGGAACGCCCCGCCGAAGCGCTCGGGAAAGCGCTCTCGCAGGTTCTCGGGCGCTGAAGCCCCTGGGGCACAAGAGGTCCCGGGCCACCGAGGGGGTGACCCGGGACCTCGCGCTCAGCTCGCCGCGTCCGCGCCGTAGGGCTGGGTGATGGCCTCCAGGTAGTGGCCGGAGGGGTCGGGGAAGTACACGCCACGGCCGCCGTGGTTGGTGTTGTACTCCCCTGCCCGCTCACCCCGCGGGTCCGCCCAGTGGTCGAGCCCCCTGGCCTGGATCCGCGCGTAGATCTCGTCGAAGTCCGGCTCTGTCACGAGAAACGCATAGTGCTGCGGCGGGAATTCCACGCCCGGCTCGGCGAACTGGAACAGCACGCCGCCGTCCAGCCGGACGGTGAGAAAGGGCCCGCCCTCCTCCGCCTCGGGCAGGCCGAACATCTCGGTGAAAAAGGAGGCGGATTCCCGCTTGTCGCGCGCGGCGACGATGGTGTGATTGAACAACGTGGTCATGAATGACCTTTCGAACCGGCGCCTCCATGCCTGACGCTGTCCGCCACCGGCACGCGACGCTGCTCTGATCAGATCACGAACCGCGCGGCCGCCGCAAGTCCGTTGTGACCGGCCTCCCGGCCTCTCCTCCGGCTCACTCCGCCACCGCCCGCTTGCCCGCGGTCATGCGCCCCAATCCTTCGCGGCGTTGAGCGCTGTGAAGGACCCCTTCACGGCACTGAGCGCCGGTAAGGAGGCCTTCACGGCATGCAGTGGGTCCGGGGCGCGTGTCGCGAACGCTCCGTTCGAGACGCTCATCGTCGGCAACGGAGCGTTCGCGACATCGGGCGAACGGAGTCGGCGAGCGCAGGAAAGTCCCAGGGAAGTCCGAGGGACGCCCTGGGTGCATCCACCGCACCCAGGGACGCCCTTGTCGCACCCCAGGCGTCCTACAACACAACCGGCAACACACATACGGCCCCAGAACCCTTAGCGAGAAAACCTCATTGGGGGCTCTATCAGCAGTGGTTGCACGAAGGACGGCGGGCGTCATCGAGAGGTGGGTGTCCACAAAGGAGTCAGGCGTCGAGCAGGGTGGCCAGGCGTGAGTAGCCGCCGTCGCGCAGCCGGGTCCCGGAGGTCTTCGCATACGCCGCGTCCGCCTCGATGCCGAGCCCTTCGACCATGCGGTTCATGAAGTTGAACAGCGCGCACACGAGCACGGCGTCGTGCAGTGCCCGCTCGTCCCAGCCCGCGGCGAAGACCGCTTCGGCGTCGGCGTCGGTGATCTCGGCGGGGGTCCTGGTGAGCTTGCCGACATAGGCGAGCACCGGCTTGAGCCGCTCGTCGACCGGTGCGCTGCCGAGATCGGTGAGAGCCGCCGCCAGCAGTCCTTCGGGGACACCGAAGGCCTCGGCGGTGACCGTGTGCACGCCGTGGCAGTAACCGCAGCCGTTCACTCCGGAGACGTAGGCGGCGATCAGTTCCCGCTCGCCCGCGCTGAACCGCGACGGGGCGCGCATGACCAGTTCGTGGAAGTCCAGCAGCGGCCGCGCGGACGCCGGGTAGGCGCGGAACACGTCCAGCAGGGTCGTTTCAGTCGGCAAGGACTTCAGATAGGACATCGGGAACGGCTCCCTCGGGTTCGGGCCGCCGGACGGCGAGCCGGTCGACGTCGGCGCGGCGCAGCCAGCAGGCGGTCAGGTAGGCGGCCGAGGCGGGGCCGAGGCCGGGGACGGCGGTAGTGACCCGCTCGGTCGTCTGGGCCCATTCCAGACGCAACGAACCGGCGGCGGTCACCGCGAGTCCCGCCTCGATCGCCGGGCGTACCGCGCGCCAGCGGTCCCGGCCCGCTTCGACCAGCGCGTCGGGGCCGAGCCGGTCCAGCGCGCCGTGGCGGGCCTGGTCCACCGCGAGCGTCACCAGCGCCGGGTCGTCGGCGAGGCGGGCGAGGCCGACGCCGGCCAGCAGCCGGTCGGCGTCCAGGCCCATCAGGATCACGCCGACCTCGGTCGAGGCCGGATCGTCGATCGAGGGCAGCGAGAACCGGGTGTCGTGCGCGGCCGGACCGGACGCTGTCGGGTCAGCCACGGGCACCGGCCTTTTCCTGTACTGGGGCGAATTCCGTGCGGCGGGCCTCGCGGCGCACGCTTTCGGCGACCGCGGCGGCGACTCGCGCCGTCGCTACGCGGTGCCCGTCGATGTTGCGG
Organism: Amycolatopsis sp. NPDC059021; assembly: GCF_042739895.1. Lineage (NCBI taxonomy): Bacteria > Bacillati > Actinomycetota > Actinomycetes > Pseudonocardiales > Pseudonocardiaceae > Amycolatopsis > Amycolatopsis sp. NPDC059021. Next base: position 54,569 of record NZ_JBHYIQ010000060.1, on the reverse strand, counting down.
GCGGCCGGGCCGAGGACCATGCCCGCCGCCGCGCCCACCACGAACACGCGGGGCGCGCGGGCGTAGGCCATCGTCCGCCCGTCGAGCTCCGGCCAGCCGTCGCGCGCGCCGACCAGTTCGCCGGGCAGCAGCCCGGTGCCGATCGACGGGGTGGTGCCGAGCGCCAGCACGACGTGGTCGCCGGTGACCCGGCCGCCGCTCTCGAGCCGCAGCACGGCCGTGCCGCCCGCGCCGGGCGCCACCTTCGTGATCGCCTCGCCGCGATGGACGACGAGACGGCCCTCGGCTTCCGCGCGTTCCAGCGCGGGACGGAATTCGAACATGATCGACGCGCGCCGGTAGCGGCTCATGAGGCCGAGGCGGTCGTCCCAGTCCACGCCGTCGAACCGGGCCCTGCCCTCCGGCCGGAAGAACGTGGAGTTGACGTCGGCGCACTGATAGCGCTCACCCGGCTCCCGGACCACCCAGTGCACCTGCTTGCCCGCGGCGAGCGCGTTACCGATCAGGTGCGCGGCGGTGAGCCCGGCGCCGACGACGACGAGCCGTTCGCCGTAGGCCGGCAGTTTCTGGTCCCAGTAGCTCACCGACGGGGGCGGGAACCCGCCGCCCCACCAGTGTTCCGGGGCGTCCTTGCGTTCCTCGCCGAGACACAGCACCACGCAGCGCGCGGTGACGCCGAACCGGTCCGCGCGCACGGTGACCGCGTCGGCGGTCGGCAGGATTTCCCGCACCACGCCTCGCCAGGTCTTCCCGGTGACGTGGTGGCTGGTCGCCAGGTGCCTGCAGTAGGCGTCGAAGACGTCGACGGGCACGACCGAGCGGTGCCCGGCCTGTGCCATGCGGATCTCCCGCCGTTCCACCGGGGTGAGCAGTCCCCAGTGGAGCCGGGCGAAATCGAGCAGTTCGCAGTCGCGGTACCCCTCGACGCCGGGGTGGTGTTCGTAGGGCGAGCGCAGCACCCGCTGCCCGAGCCGGTCGACGCGGGCGAAGAACCGGCGGCACGGCCTTCCGGTGCGGTCGGCCAGCACGACGTCGTGGATCCCGTGGTGCCACAGCGCGGAGGCCACCGCGAGCCCGGCGGGACCGGCGCCCACCACGACGACATCCGCGGTGTGCGGCGGGTTTCCGGCCGGTGCGCCCGTTTCTCCCGGCAGCACCGGCCATTCCCGCCCGCGCGGCGAATCCAGCAGCCGCGGCTCGGGGACGAAGGTGATCATGCTCAGCCGATGACGGTGACGGGAACGATCAGCTCGATCACCGGCCGCTGCCGCATCCCGTTGGTGACCAGCTCTTCGAGCGTCTGCTGGGACTGCTCGGCGCTGTCGGTCGCGATCGGACTGTAACGCGAGTAGGCGTAGGTGGGTTTCCGGCCGCCCGCTTCGAGCGTGTACACCTTGAGCACCGCTTCGCCGGGGCGGACCTCGCCGTCGTAGAACGTCAGGCGCCGCTGGTCCGGGGTCATGAAGGACTTCGAGAACTGGCGGGAAAGCACGAGGGTGTCGGGATCGTTGACGAAAGTGGAGTCCTCGTCGGTGACGACCTGCATCGCGACCCAGGTCTTGTCGGTCAGGTTCGTCTCCGACTTGATCACCTGCCACCGGCCCGGTTCGGGCAGGTTGACGCTGACCGAGACGTCGTGGTCGGTGGTGTCGATGGCACCCGAGATCATCAGCACCCGCCTGCGGACGTCGGCGACTCCTGCCATTTGAATGTCACGCGCGCGGACCCGGGTCGAGACATCCAATCCAGCGAATTCCGGTGACGACATTTTATTGTGCCTCCTCGCTTGCCCCCGGAGCAGAAAGTTGCGCATCAAGCAGGGAAAGAGTTTCACACGCCCATTGGGGTGTCAAGGTGAGATATGCACGACCTCGACGGGCGTGTGAATCACCTTAACCGCGAAGCACACGTCCTCGTGGAATTCGGCGGAACGGCCGCCGCGGATTGGGCCGTTCGGCGGTACGGGGCGGAGTCCGCCCCGGTCCAGGGTCCATGATCAGGTCTCGTCGTACTCCTGCTCCCATGCCGCCGCGATCACACCGTCCTGGAGTTCACCGACGTAAAGCAGCTCGAAAGAGGATTCACTGCGTCGCATATTGAATTTGACGACGAGGTTTCTTTTCACGACGATCACGAAATTGTGCGGATTCCGGCCGTCGCCGAAAATGTCGTAAACCAGGAAGGCCGAACCGTCCGCGATCGAGAACAGCGCCTCGTAGATCACGTTGCGGTCGGCCTGACTGGCGGCCTGAGCCCATTCCTCGAGGATTTCGATCCCCGAAGTGAGCTGGAGGCGCATAGCCATCCGCCGGCCTCCTCAACTCAGCAGTCGCCGGCGCGGTGCCGGCCTGGTGGTGTCGCCGTCCCGCAGGACCGTCGCGACCGGACTTGTCCCGTCCATCCCGGCGCCTGCCGGTTGGGTCGGGTGACACACCTCCGGCCGGACAGTCGGTTCCCAGTATCGAACGCTGTCACGGCGAAGGTCATCTTCGACATTGCTGTTCCGTAGCGGTGCGGGCACCGCGTGTGCCGCACGTGCTCAGTTGTAGCCGAGCACGATGTGTTCGGCGAGATACTCGCGCTCGGCCACCAGCTCCTCGGCTGGGGCGGGCGTGCCGAGCAGCGCGATGTCCTCTTCGAACGGGTTGACTTCGTACCGGTCCAGTTGTGCTGTCATGATGCGGCCTCCACTTCGGACATGGGAGAAGTGTGCGCTCCGCCGATGGAGAGTTAATGGGGAACCAGTGGAAAACGCACTTGCCCGATGCGGCGGGGATGTGCTGCGCAAGCTGAGAGTGGTCGGCAGGGGGAGGGTGGCGGCGATCCTGAAGGGACAACGGAAACGCCCGCGACCACCAACTTCGCGGGCCGGTGGCCGGCCGCGGCGGCCGGCTCTCACGCCACGGAGTACACCATGACCGAACGCCTTGACCCGTACGAAATCTTCGCCGACGACGACACCGACATCGACCTGTCGGCGCCGATCTGGTACGAACTCCCGCTGGAGCCGCGCGTCGCCGAAGCCGGGCGGTTGGACCGGTGAGCCCACCGCGGCACGACCCGGCCGGCGGCCTGCCCGAGCCGGGAAAGCCGCGGCGGCCACGCGTCGTCCCGGACTGGCGGATTCCCCGGCAGCGGACCGGAACTCCGCTCAGCGCGGCGGCGCACCAGCGGACGTGCGCGGTGTGCGGCGTGCCGTTCTCCCCCGGTGAACGGACCGAGCTGCAGAGTTTCACCGACGGCGAGATCCGGTACACCGCCGTGCATCCCGGCCACAGCATCTACGCGAGCTGCCGGGAGCGGCGCATCGCCGACCGGCTGCGCCGCGTCCGCGCAGCCTGAGCCACCTCCGCGCTCCGCGCCCGATTCTCCGCGCGTAGGTTTCCCGCTCCCGAGGCCCGCGCGAGGCCGGATTCCCTTGGCAGGCCAGGTTCCGCGCGAGGCCGGGCGCGCGAGCCGAGGGACGCCCTTGGTGCGTTCGATGCACCGAGGGACGCCCCCGGTGCATCGGACGCACCCAGGGACGCCCTCGTCGCATCCGCGCCGGCCTGTCGGCCCCCACCACTACTGTGTCGGGTAGGGGGCCTCAGGGTGTCCTGAATCTTCCGTTCATTCCTTCAGCGGGAGAGCGAACCCGCCGCCGTGTCCTTTATGGACTTTGGTGTCGTGGGGGGGGGGGGGTTGGGGCGGGGTGGGGTGTGTGGGCGCCCAACCAGCCGGGCGG
>NZ_JBHYIQ010000060.1:0-50836 GCF_042739895.1 Amycolatopsis sp. NPDC059021 | reverse complement strand
AGGGGTCCTTCAGGGCGCTGAGCGCTGTGAAGGCCCCCTTCACGGCGTTCGGGCAGGCGCGGGAAGGCTCGGCGCGGCGGCGGCTGTCGCGTCCGGCAAGCTCCGGAAGCTACCGCGGCAGCAGAGAGACGCGCCACGCGTCGCGGGCAGCACGCGGCGGAGTGCCGGGCCGCCAAACAGGATGCGCCCAGACCCGTCGCCCCTCCCCAGCACCCCGAGCACCTCGAGCAACGCAGGCAGCACTCCTTGTGGAGAGACCGGCGAGCACGGAGACCAGCGCCGCCAGCTCCACCTCGTCCGGCACACCTCGTACCACGCGCAGCACGGGAGAATCCACTGTGGACTCCCTGGCGAGGTCACCCGTCATCAGCCGCACCCCACAGACTCCGAACAGACTCAGATCGGCAGATTGCCGTGCTTGCGCGACGGCGCCGCCTTGCGCTTGTCCCGCACCATCGCCAGCCCGCGGGCCAGCGCCGCGCGGGTGTCCGCCGGGTCGATGATGTCGTCCACCAGGCCGCGTTCGGCCGCGTACTGGGCGTTCATGAACTCCTCGGTGTACTCCGCGACGAGCTTGCCCCGCAACGCGTCCGGGTCCTTCGCGGCCGCGAGGTCGCGGCGGAACAGCACGTTCACCGCGCCCTCCGCGCCCATGACGGCGATCTGGTTCGTCGGCCACGCCAGGGAAAGGTCGCAGCCGATCGAGCGCGAGTCCATCACGATGTACGCCCCGCCGTAGGCCTTGCGCAGGATCACCTGGATCCGCGGCACCGTCGCCTCGCAGTAGGCGTGCAGCAGCTGCGCGCCCTGGCGGATGATGCCGGAGCGTTCCTGCTCGACACCGGGCAGGAAGCCGGGCACGTCGACCAGCGTCACCAGCGGGATGCCGAAGGCGTCACAGAACCGCACGAAGCGCGCGGCCTTCTGCGAGGCGGGACCGTCCAGGACACCGGCGAACACCATCGGCTGATTCCCGACGAGCCCGACCACCGCGCCGTCGACGCGGGCCAGGGCGCACAGCACGTTGCGGGCCCAGCCCTCGTGCAGTTCGAAGAACTCGCCGTCGTCGGCGAGCTCGGCGAACACCTCGCGCATGTCGTAGGGCCGGTTCGGTTCCACCGGGACGATCTCGGCGAGCCGGGGACGCCGGTCGCGATGCGCGCCACGCGCCCCGGCGTCCGGCGCCGGGTCGAGATAGTTCCCCGGCAGCAAGGAAATCAGATAGCGGACGTCCTCGAGGCAGCTCTCCTCGTCGTCGTGCACGACGGTCGCCACGCCGGAGTACGTGCCGTGCACGTCCGCACCGCCGAGCTCTTCGTGGCTGACGCGGTGCCCGCTGACGGCTTCGACCACGTCGGGGCCCGTCAGGTACATCCGCGCGGTGTCGCGGACCATGAACGTGAAGTCCGCCAGCGCCGGCGAATACGCGGCGCCACCCGCGCACGGACCGAGCACGACGCTGATCTGCGGCACGACGCCGGAAGCCTCGACCTGACGGCGGAAGATGCCACCGTAACCGTTGAGCGACAACACGCCTTCCTGGATCCGCGCGCCGCCGCTGTCGTTGAGCCCGATGACCGGCGATCCCGTGCTGATCGCCAGATCCATCACCTTCTGGATCTTCGCGGCGTGTGCCTCGCCGAGCGAACCGCCGAACACGGTGAAGTCCTGGGCGTACACGAACACGCGGCGGCCGTCGATCGTGCCGGAGCCCGCGATCACGCCGTCGGTGTAGGGCCGGTTCTCCGCCAGCCCCAGCCCGCTCGCCTGGTGCCGCCGGTACAGCTCGATCTCGGTGAACGAATCGGCGTCGAGCAGCAGCTCGATCCGTTCCCGCGCGGTGAGCTTGCCGAGCGAGTGCTGCCGCCGGACCCCCTCGAACCGGCCTTCGACGATGTGCGCGCGAAGTTCGTCCCGCCGCGCTCGCACCATCGGCATGTCCGGAGCGGGCGGGTGCACCGGTTCGGCACCCCGCGCCAGCGGGATGACGTGGGCGTCCCCGCCGCCGGGACGCGGCAGCCTGCGGTGACCGCGGCGGGAGCCGGAGCCGCCGGCCACCACGACGTCGTCGCCGGTGGCCCTGGCTCCCGCTTCACCGCCCGTGCTCACGCGATCGCCTCGCTTCGCTCATGCCGCGTCCCGGACTCGCTCGTCTCCGCCGGACCGGGCCCGGTTGTCGCGTTCGATTTCGGCCAGGATGTCGCTCCACCGGATACCGCGGCCGAGCCGGGGCATCGGGACGAGCACAGCCGTCTGCTCCGGCGCGGCCACCCCCGTGTCCCTGGCCTCGTTCGTCGTCATGACAACACCTCTTCCGTTCCTGTCGAACCGGCGGTCACCGGTCCGTCCGCTTTCCGTCCCGCCGCCGCGCCCGCCTGCCGGTCGGTCAGCAGCCCCCGCCGGTGCAACCAGGCGACCGTGTCCCGCACGGTCCGGGACAACGGGCGGGCCACGACGCCACCGGTGACGGCCGGATCGCCGTCCACCGGCACCGCGACGGCGCAGACGTGGATGGCGCCGTACTCGGCCGGGATGGTCCACGGCCACACCCGTTGCGCGAGGTCGGCGAATCTCCCCACCGGAACCATCGCACGCGGCGGCAGGAACAGCGCGGGTAGCGCCCGACCCGTGACCTCACGCAGCACGCTGAGATAACGCGGCGTCGGAACCCAGTGTCCCGGCCCGAAAACCCGTGCACCGGCGACCGGCCCGGTGAGCAGGTTCGCGTGCAGCACGGCGGTGTCGCGGACGTCCCCGATCGGCAGGCCGCCCAACGGCCAGAACGGCATGAGGCCGCGCAGAACGTTGCGCAGCCGGGCATTCTGGTCGCCGACGTACGGATCGTCCGGCCCGATCAGCGCGGACGGGTAGCTGATGACGACCGGTGCGCCGTCAGCCGCGTGCCTCCGCGCGACGCGGTCGGCCGCCGCCTTGGTCGCGAGGTACGTCTCACGTGGCGCGGCGACCGGTGACTCCGGACCGATCGTCGCGGCCACCGACGGGTACAACGCCCCGACCGTCGAGACGTGCACGATCCGTCCGGCACCGGCGGCACGAGCGGCTTCGAGCACGACCTCGGTGCCGCGTTCGTTGGTACGCCTCATTTCCGCGCGACGCCTGCTGTCGAAGGAATACACGGACGCGGCGTGCAACACCGCGTCGGCGCCGCGCACCAGCCGCGCCACCGCGCTCTCGTCGAGCACGTCACCCGCGACCACGTCGACGCGACCGGAGTCGACGCCGAACGGCTCCAGCGCGGGCCGCAGCCGGTCCGGGTCACGCGCGAGCACGCGGACCCGGTGTCCCCGCCGCAGCAGCTCGGCGACCGAGTGGGCACCCAGGAAACCGGTGCCGCCGGTGACGCTGATGTCCATCGTCCGCTCCCGGTTCAGGCCGTGGCCCGGACGCGGCCGTCGACGCGGTGGTAGCCGCCGTTGTAGAAGACCAGCGCTTCGGCACTCGTGCTGCGGCTCGAGGCGAGCACTCTGCCGACGAAGATCGAGTGATCGCCCCCTTCGTGGATCTCGGCCAGTTCGCATTCCACCCAGGCCAGCGCGCCGGTCAGCAGGGGCGCGCCGGTCCGCGGCCCCGGCGCCCAGTCGACCGGCTCGAACTGCGCCATGCCCGCGGGACGCCGCCAGTCGGCGAAGTACCTGGCCAGCTCGCGTTGTTCGCCGCCGAGCACCGAAACGCCGTACGAGCCGGCGGCCACGATCGCCTGATGCATCCGCGCGGCGCGCGCGACACAGCACAGCACCATCGGCGGTTCCAGGGAGACCGACGTGAACGCGTTGGCGGTCATCCCGTGGCCGCGCTCCCCGCCCGCGGTGAGCACCGTGATGCCGGTGGCGAACCGCCCCATCACCTCGCGCAGCCCGGCCTGCTCGGACAACCGCCGCCGCGGCTGGGCCGGCACCAGCCGGTTCAGCGCGGGACGGTCGAAGTCGTCGCCGGAGTCGATCACGTCACTCCCCCTTGCCGTCGTTAGGACCGCCCAGCCCCCGAACGGACCCGGTGGCGTACGGGGCGAGCGCCGCACGCAGCTGTTCGGGAACCCGCGAGGGCACGGTGTTCGTGTTGGGCCCGCGCATGCACGCGATCCGCTGCCGTCCCCGCGCCACCAGCCGCTCGCCCTCGTCGGTCAGGTGCACGTAGTCGAAGGTGAACTGGATCTGCGTCTGGGTCAGCTCCTCCAGGCGCAGCCGGATGGACAGCTCGTCGAACGCGGTGATCTCGGCGAAGAACTCGCATTCGACCTTGAGCGTGAACAGCTTCAGGTCGTGGCGGACCTCTTCGAGTACCGCCGGCGCCTTCTCCTTCAGGAACATCTCGCGGCAGCGGCCCTGCCAGCGGACGTAGTTGACGTAGTAGACGTTGCCCACCAGGTTGGTCTCCTCGAAACCGACCGTGTGGCGGATCTCGTAGTAGTCGGCCATTGCCCGTTCACTCCTCACCCTGGAGGACCGCGAAGACCACGGGGTCCGTCCGGTCGTTGATCGTGGTGGCCCAGGTGGCGATGCGGAACTGCCCGGACGCCAGCAGCGCCCAGCCGTCGGCCTCGACCCGGCGCACGGTCAGTGCCTGGGTCATGTCGCCGGTCTTGCGCACGCATTCCAGCGCGCTCCAGACCCGGGTGTTCGCCACTGTGGCCGGCTCGCCCGCGTCGGCCGCGAGCAGCTGCCCGACGGCGAGCAGTTCCTCGCCGAGCAGGCCGGCCCAGTCCTCTTCGGTCCGTTCGACAGCGGTCTCGATGTCGCAGGCGACCTGCCCGCTCCCGGCGACCACCAGGGTGAGCCGGGACGTGTGCGACGCGGTCACCTCGGCGCCGTCGGTTTCCGGCTTCCCGTCGGGGCGATAGCGCATCTCGACCGGCCGGTCGAACGCGCGGCCCGCGGCCAGCGCGGTCTGCGCCCGCCGCTGCGCGATCGTGGCGACCTCGGTGTCCACCGGGTCCGGTTCGAGCACCACCGACCGGCTGCCGCCGAGCATCCGCTCGGCCGCACGCTCCACATAGGACCCGAGCATCGAGGGGACCCACGGCCCCGCACCGTCCCGTTTGCGGACCGCCCGCAGCTTCAGCCCTTCCCAGCGTTCGACGAGCGTCCCGTCGGGATTGCGGACGTCGAGATCGTAGACGTAGCTGTCGCCGTCCTGCTCGCGTTCGCGGGCGTCGAGCAGGACGTATTCGAGGTCCTGTGCGCCCGGCTCGGCCAGGTAGAGCTTCTCGATTCCCTGCGGCAGCAACGTCGCGTCGGGGATGCAGCACTGGATCGCGTGCATCATCGCGTCCCTCGTGCCGGGATCGGCCAGGAGTCGTTGCTGCGGAAGGAAAGGCGCGAACCACGAGACGTCCGAACCGGTGGCGATCTCCGCCACCGCGTGCCGCGCGCTCGCCCGCCGGTAGCCCAGCACCCGCTGGAATCGCTTGCCCTGGAACAGGACCGAGCCGTACAGCTCGGTCACCGGGTCCACCGGGACCGGTGGCAGCGCGACGTCGCGCGGGGAGCGCTCGCCGAGCTCGGCCGGGCGGCAGAACCGCAGCCGGGCCCGGAAGTGGTCGGCGCTGAACCCGGTCTCGCCGCTGCGCAGCACGACGTCGACCGTCTCGGCGTCGACCGCGAGCGCGGCCAGCCGGATCGTGGTGGTCCCGGCCGGCGACACGATGATCGGGCGCAGGAACTCGACGTCCTCCAGCACCGGCGTGACCTGGCTGCCGCGCAGGGTCGCGGAGGCGACCTGGGTCATCGCCTCCATGCCCAGCACGGCCGGGAACAGCAGGTCCCCGTCGAGCAGGTGGTCGGCCAGATAAGGGTCGCTGCCCGCGGACAGGTCCGCCTCGGTGATCAGCTCGATGCCCGGGTAGTGCACGACGGCGCGGTCGACGAACCGGGTGAGCGGCAGTTCCTCGCTCTCCACCGGCAGCGTCGGCAGCCCCGCGGTGCGTCCGCAGACCACCAGCACCGACGGCGCGCCGGGATCACCGAGCACCTGGCGCAGGATCGCGATGCCCTCCTCGGTCGGGATCGGCGTGATGCCGTCGCGCATGAGGGCGCTGACCACGCCGAGCTTCTCGCCCATGCCGGTGCCGGACCAGACCGACCACTCCAGCGCGATCGCCCGCGCCTTCGGGTGCGTCTGTCCGAATCGGACGGTCAACTCGGTCATCCAGTCGTTCGCGGTGGCGTAGTGCGCCTCACCGCGGAGACCGGCGCGGCCAATGATGCTGCCGAAGGTGACGAGCAGCTTGACGCGGTCCTGATCCACCGCGTCGAGTACCGCCTGCAGGCCACCGATCTTCGGCGCGAGCGTCGTGCGGAAGCTCTCCTCGGTCAGGCTGAACAACGCGGCGGGCTCGTTGCGTCCCGCGCCGTGCAGGACCGCGGTGACCGGGCCCAGGTCCGCCTGCACGGCGGCGACCGCGGCGGCCACCTGCTCGGCCGAGGTGACGTCGGCGCGTTCGTACCGGTAGGTGATGCCCGCCGAGGCCATCCGCTGCAGGTTCTCCGCCAGTTCGGTGTCGTCGGCGGGGTCGCTGCGGCCCAGCAGAGCCAGCTTCGCGCCGGAGTCCTTGGCCAGTGCCAGCGCGCTTTCGGCGGTGATGCCCTTGCCACCGCCGGTGACGAGCAGGACGTCGGTCGCGTCGAGCGGCTCCGGGATCGGGCCGACCGGTGCGGGCGGCAGGGCGCCGAGCTTCGGCACCGTGCGCGTCCACCGCTCGTCGTACCGGGCCTCGGTGAAGTCGTCGGTCGCGGCGACCTCCAGCAGTACGGTCTGTACGGCCTCTTCGATACCGGCCGGGTCGGCCGGCGACGGCTCGGCGAGATCGACGATCGTGGTGCGGGCCGACGGGTCTTCGAGCCGCAGGGTCTTCGCCAGCCCGGACGCGCCGAGTCCGTGCTGCACCACGACGAACCTCGTGCCGTTCGGCGCGGCCATGACCGCGCGGCCCGCGTCGAGGAACAGGCCGACGTTCGACGCGTCGCAGTCCCCCGGCAGGCACAGCAGGACACCGTCGCCGAGACCGGCACCGGCCAGCGCCGCGCGCAGCGGCTCGGCCAGCGAGTGCCCCGGGGTCGAGAAGACCTGCCATTCGGCGGCCGCGAACCCGGGCGTGAGATCGGGATTCGGCCGCAGCGCGGGCACGTAGTCGACCGAGAAGGGCCGGACCCACGGGCCGACGCCGGGAACTTCGGCCGCGCTGTTGGCGTCTTCGAGCTTGGCGGTCTGCGCCAGCTCGTCGATCATCTCGGCGAGGTCGCCGAGGCACACCGTCGCGAAGTTCGGCATGCCCTCCAGCGCGGGACGGCCCAGTGCCCGGGTGACGTCGTTGACCAGCTGCCCCACGGTGATCGAGGACAGGTGCAGGTCGTCGAGCGGGTGGGTGTCCGCGGTGACGGTCTCCAGCGGCAGTTCGACGCGCTCGGCGGCCAGCTTCCGCAGCAGGTCGAGGGTCGTGCTCCCGCTGCTCTCGGCCCCGGCGCCCTCGGCCGCCGCGGCCTGCTGCTCGCGCTCGGCGGCCAGTTCGCGGGCCAGCTCGGCGTCGATCGCCGGAGCCGCCTCGCACGGGCTGGCCAGGAAGCTGAACTCGCCGTCGATCGGCAACGGCCGCACGACGCGGCCGGTGAACAACGCACCGGTGTCGATCGTGACGCCCAGCGCGTGGGCCGCCGCGGCGACCCGCAGGACCGCGCCCAGCGTCGGGCTGTCGGTGTCGACCGAAAGGACGGGCTTGCCGGGGGCGATCTCCTCGAGCAGTCCGGAAAGGACACGGCCGGGGCCTGCCTCGATCACCAGGTCGCTGCGTTCGGCCACCTTCGCGGCGGCTTCACGGAAACGCACCGGCAGCACGATCTGGTCACGCAGCAGTTCGCGCAGGTTCTCGGCGGCGTGGAGCACGTCACCGGTCACCGTGGAGACCACGGGCCGGTCGAGCCGCGCGAAGTCGAATCCGGCGAGCTGCTCGGTCATCGCCTCGGCGGCGGGGGCGACCGAAGGCGAATGGAACGCGTGCGAGACGTTGATCCGGGTGGCCGTCACGCCTTCGGCGCGGGCACGGTCGCACACCCGCTCCACCGCGGCGGCGGGGCCGGAAATCACCGTCTGGCCCGGCGCGTTGTACCCGGCGATGACGACATCCTCGCCCTGGCTGAGCTTTTCGGCGCGGCTCGGGCTCGCGGCGAGCCCGGCCATCGCGCCGTCGCCCGCGCTCGCCGTGGCCATCACCTTGCCGCGGATCTTGGCCAGCCGCAGCACCTCGTGCTCGTCGAGCGCGCCACCCCAGTGCAGGGCGGTCAGCTCGCCGAGGCTGTGCCCGGCCGCGGTGTCGGCCTCGATGCCGAGGTGCCGCAGGACGCGCAACGCCGCCAGCGACCCGGTGACGATCCGCGGCTGGGCGATCTCGGTGGCGGCCTGGTCGCCCGCGACGTTCAGGCCCGCGGCGCGGTAGATCTCCTCCACGCCCGCGAAGCGGCGGCGCAGGGCCCCGACCGTGCCCTTGCCCGATCCCTGCCCGGGGAAGAGGAAACCGATTCTCGGCACCCCGGTCCGCGAACCGGCGAAAATCCCTTCGGTGACGGCGAAAACCTCACCGTCCTCTTCGGACACCAGCTCCGCCAGCCGGAGCAGCTTGCGTTCCGCGTCCTCCGGGGTGGTCGCGACGATCGCGGCGCGGACGGGCTTGCCGGTCAGCTCGGCCGACAGGGTGCCCGCGAGGTCGGTCAGCTCGGCCAGCGACAGCTTCGGCACGAAGTCGAGCAGTTCGGTGATCCGCGCACGCAACGCGTCGAAGTCGGCGGCGTCGAGCAGCAGCAGCTCGGCGTCCTGCCGTCCGGAAACCAGCGCGCGGGTCCGCTCGTCGAGCACGCGCCGCCGCGCCGCGCCCGGCGCCTCGGTGACCGCGATGTGCGAGTTGATCCCGCCGAAGCCCATCGCCGAGACGCCGGCGCGCACGGGCTGCTCCGGGGGCCACAGCCCGGCCTCACCGGGGACGTACATCCGCGCGGAGTCGCCCAGCAGCGACTCGTGCGGTGCGAACTGCCCGGTGCCGGGCGGGATCACCTGGTGGTACACCGCGAGGGTCGCCTTGATCAGCCCGGCGACCCCGGCCGCGGCCTTGGTGTGCCCGATGTTGCCCTTGATCGTGCCCAGCGCGGCGGGCGCGGCGAGCGGGTCCGCGTCCCGGCGGGCGGTGGACAGCGCCTCGATCTCGGTGGCGTCGCCCAGCGCGGTGCCGGTGCCGTGGCCCTCGAAGTACGACACGGTCTCCACGCCGTACCCGGCGCGCTCGTAGGCACGGCTGATCGCCAGCCGGTGCCCGGCCGCCTCCGGCCGGGTGATGCCGCCCTTGCCGTCGGAGGAGACACCCCAGCCGCTGATCGAGGCGTAGATGCGCTTGCCCTGTGCGACGGCGTCGCTCTCGCGCATCAGGACGAGCATGCCGGATCCCTCGCCGGGCCAGAACCCGTTGGAATCGGCGTCGTAGACCTTCATCTCGGTCTTGGCCAGCGCGCCGGTCTTGGCGAAACCGATGACCTCGAACGGGTCGATCGAGAGGTCGACACCGCCGGCGATGGCGACGTCGAGATCGCCCTGCACGAGCCCGTTCGCGGCGTTCACGACCGCCAGCAGCGAGGACGAACACGCACCGTCCACTGTGTACCCGCCGCCCGCGAAGTCGAAGTGGTTGCAGACCCGGCCGGCGATCGTGTTCGCCAGCCCGCCGGCGAGGCTGTCCTCGTTGATCTCCGGGAACGGCGACTTGTACTGCACTTCGAGGTCACGCAGGAACGTCACGGTCTCGTCGTCGTCCCAGCCGCGTTCGGCGAGCGCGGCGGCGACGGTGCGGCGCACGTAGGGCCAGCGCAGCCGCATGATGTTCGCGCGGGAGAACTCGCCGGTGAGGCTGTTGCCGATGACAACGCCGGTGGTCTGCTTCGGCATGCCCTCGCCGTCGGCGAACCCGGCGTCGGCCAGTGCCCGCGCCGCGACGTCGAGGGCCAGCCAGTGCGTGGTGTCGGTGGCGCGGAAAGTGCTGCCCGCGACCTTGTACCGGACCCGGTCGAACTCGAAGTCGCGCAGCACGGCGGCCTTCTGCGCGTAGAACCGGTCCGGGGCCTTGGGGTCGGGTGAGTAGTAGTCCTCGCGGTTCATCCGCTCGTCGGGCAGGCGCCGGAACGCCCGGCGCCCGGCCAGCACGTTCTCCCAGAGCTCCGCCAGAGACCGCGCGTCCGGATACCGCAGTCCGATCCCGACAATCGCAATCCGCTCAACGCTCATGCCCACCGCACTCCCATTAGCTCTCAGGCCGTTCGTCGGGCCACCCGGCCCTGTCGCACCGGGAGGAACTGTCCCGCTGTCGTGCCTGCCGAGACGGCACCGGCCCCGGTCCCGGTCCGCTTCGCGCAGTCCGATCAAGCATGAATCCGAGCCCCCCTTCCCGTCTTCTCCCTGTGTGCCGGGCGAATTCGTCCGCACGGCCGCGTAATCGGCGCCACGTCAGGGCATCACCCGGCGGGCCGCGCCGTGCCGCAGACGGGACCCCAGCTCGGCGGCGGCGGTGAAACTCGCCCACGCCGTCAGTTCGATCAGGGCCCGATCCTCGAGGCCGGAATCGCGCACGTCGTCTGCGCCCACTTGGTAGGCGGCCTTCGCCACGAGCAGGGCGAGCCGGGCCGCCGGACGTTCGTCCCCGGGCAGCTCGGCGAGCACGGGTTCCAGCCAGGCGCGGCTCAGGCCGGGTGGCCGTCCGTCCCAGGCGGCCACCTCGCGCGTCACCAGCCGCCGGACATCCGGCGGGATCCAGTCCGCCGCCACGGTGATCGTTTCCCCCGCCCTGGCGAAGGCGTCGGCGGTGACACTGTTTTCGTCCATCCATAGTGGACTATTCGCTGTGGGCTCCGGCAGCAGTTCGAGCGCTGCGCCCGGCTTTGGGGGCGTCCCAGGTTTGAGGAACCGGCCGAGGACGTCCCGGACTTTCGGCCGCGCCGAGGCGGGCACCGCGGGCGGCAGCGGCGACGGGCCGAGGAAGACGTTCACCATCCGGTTGAGGTAGTGGAAGACGACGGCGACCGCGGTCAGCTCCGCCGCCGTCGCCGAGGAGACGCCGTCGGGGAGCGGCCCGTCGCCACGGACCCAGCGCGCAAGCTCCCGGGTGTCGGTGTCCTCGATCGCGGCGTACTCGCCACTCTCGATCAAAGCGGCCTCGACGGAAGACCCCAGGGAGCCCAGCGTCATCCCGTGCACCTCGACGCAGTACGGGCACGCGTTCCCCTCGGACACCGACGTCGCGACGACCTCCTTGTGCGCCCGGCTCGCCGCCCCACCCGCGATCAGCGACTCCCGCAGCATCGCCCACGCGGCGGCGAGCACCGGCGGCGCGGCCGCGTGCAGCGCGACCGGCGGCGCGAGCATCCCGAAGTCCTGCTCGATCTGCCGGTACACCCGCCCGACGAGCCCCTTCGCCCGCCGAGCCCGCACCACCTCGACGTACCGCACCTCCCGCACCGCCCGCCGCAACGCGACCCGCACCACTCCCGGCGTCATCCGGTCACCTCCCGCTACCGGCGAACTCACGTGATCAGAAAGCGCACTCACGTGATCAGACGGAGATCTCGTCCAATCACGCGAGATCTCCGTTCAATCACGCGAGATGCGTCTCTGATCACGCGAGATCGCGGTTTCGTACCTCAGTTGCCTGCGACGAGGCTGAGTTTGCTGACGGCGCGGCGGCCGGTGGTGGAGCCGTCGGGGGCCGGGGCGCCGTAGGTGACGTCGACGCCGCGTTCCCGGGCGGCGCGGACGATGCCGGGCACGGCGCGTTCGGCGAGCGCGGCGATGGTCATCGCCGGGTTGACCGTCAGCGCGCCGGGCACCGACGCGCTGTCGGTGACGAAGATGCCCGGGTGGTTGCGCAGCTCGTGGTTCGGGTGCAACGCGGAGGTGTCCGGGTCGTCGCCGATGCGGCACGAGGCCAGCGGGTGCACGGTGTAGGCGCCGACGACGTCGTTGGTCCACGGCGCGACCTTCGCCAGGCCGTCCTTTTCCATGATCTCCTTGCACTCCGCGTCCGCGAGCGCCCAGCCGCGGCGGGTGTTCTCGGTCGGGTCGTAGCGCAGCGCGCCCCGGCCGAGCATCTGCTGCGAGATGCGGTACGCGTTGCCGGTGGGCGGTGGAGTGCCGAACACGCCCTCGTTGTCGTCCTCGGTCATCAGGAAGATCGTCAGCCAGGACGCCCACTGCTTGAGCATTTCCTTCTTCTGCACCCCGAACCACCGAGGCCCGTCTTTATCGGACACAGTCCCGTCCGGTACCTGCGCGAGGATCGTGCCCAGCCCCGGCGGGAAGTACAACTGCTCCAGTGAGTACCGCTCGTACTCGGGGAGTGACCCGTCGAGCTTGTCCCAGTTCGCCACGGTCGGGCCCTTGCCGATGTGGTTGGCCGCGTACGCCAGACCGTCCTCACGGGACAGTCCGAGCACCTCGCGCACCTTGTCCTCATTGAGGATCGCGGTGTTGAGCCGCTCGCCGTTGCCGGAAAAGTACCGGCCCACCGCGTGCGGCATGGTGCCCAGCGTGGCCTCCGAGCGCTGGAGGATCACCGGGGTCGCGCCCGCGCCGGCGGCGATGATGACGATCTTCGCGTCGATCGCGCCCGAGCCGGTGTGCACCCGGTAGTCCTCGTCGTCGACGACGGTGAAGTGCACCCGGTAGTCGCCGTCCTCGGTACGCTCCAGCTTCTGCACCTCGTGCAGCGGCCGGATCTTCGCGCCGTGCGCGAGCGCCGCGGGCAGGTAGTTCGTCAGCAGCGAGCGTTTGGCGTCGAATTTGCAGCCCGCCATCATGAAGTTGCAGTTGACGCAGCGGTCGTTGTCGACGGCGACCGGCGCCGGGTTCGCGGTGCGCCCGGAATGGTGACACGCCGCCGCCCACAGCCCGCCGGCGTAGGACACGTCGTTCCAGTCCTGTGTGGACACCGGGAGCGACTCGGAAACCCGGTCGTACCACGGCTCCAGCGCGTCGCGGGAAAGCGCGTGCGGCCACATCCGGCGGCCGATGCTGCCGTGCCGTTCGAATACGAATCGCGGCGCGCGCGGCATCGCGGCGAAGTAGACCACGCTGCCGCCGCCGACGCAGTTGCCGCCGAGCACGCTCATCCCGTCGCCGACGACGAAGTCGAACGCGCGGGTGTAGGACGAGCCGAGCAGGTAGTCGTGCTCGAACTCGTCGGTGGCCAGCCACGGGCCCCGCTCCAGTACGGTGACCTTCGCCCCGCCCGCCGCGAGGTGGTAGGCGGGGATCGAGCCGCCGAAACCGCTGCCGACGATGACGACGTCAGTCTTCTCGATCGCGCTCACGCTGGGCTCCCTGAAGGCGTCGTGTCGGGGTGGACTTCGGCCAGCTTCCGGCCGTAGGAGAACTTCGGGAACCGCCAGAACCCGTCGGCGTCCGGCTCGCGGTAGCCCATCGCCAGCAGGCCGGGATGCCCGGCGCGGATCGCCTCGGCGGTGTGCAGGTGCGCGGCGCTGTCGTAGGCCATGTTGCAGAACAACGCGAGACTCACCCAGCCGTCCTTCTCCGGATGTCCCGGCGCGGTCAGCTGACGCACCAGCGCGGTCCGGTGTTCGAAGGGCAGGGCCACGAACGGCGGCACGTCGTCGTCGAGCACCAGGCCGTGCTCACCCGCGTACGTCTTGGCGTGGTCGTTGAGCGACTGGGCCAGGTAGGGCAGCCCGGCGGTCACGCCGGTCGCGTCGGTGTGCAGCAGTTCGAGCGCGCCCGCCTCGACCGCGCCGGGACCCGCCGAGGCCCCGGCGACGGCGCGGTCGTCCTCGGACCGCTTCTCCCCCGGCACGATCGTGTCGGCGTAGGCCTCCAGAGTCAGGATCTTGACGCGTTCCTCGTCGGTGGCTGGGGACACCGGCCTACCTCCTCGTCGAAACCGGGCAGCGCCGACGGCACTGTCCCTAGTGGATTCACGCGGCCAGCGACCGCGTCTGGGTGGTCCTGGGGTGCACGGTCATCGGCAGCCCGCCCCGCACCCGCAGCGAGAGCATCGCTTCCGGGACGACCTCGTAGCCGGGCAGCTTGCGCAGCCGCAGTGCGCGGGAAACCATGGCGAGCACGAACACCGCCTCCAGCACGCCGAGACTGTTGCCGATGCAGAACCGCGGCCCCGCGCCGAACGGGATGTAGGCGTACCGCGGCCTGCCCGCCGGGTTGTCCGGGTCGAACCGTTCGGGATCGAACCGTTCCGGATCGGCCCAGTAGCCCGGATGCCGGTGCAGGGTGTAGGGCACCACGACGACGTCGGAGCCGGCAGGGACGTGATAGCCGCCGATCTCGTCGTCGGCCTGCGCGACGCGCGGCAACAGCCAGACCGGCGGGTACAACCGCATGACCTCCTCGACGACCATCGCGGTGTAGCGCAGCTTCCGAAGGTCTTCGTGCGCCGGCAACCGGTCGCCGAGCACCTCGACGGCCTCGGCGTGCAACCGCTCGCCGACCTCGGGGTGCTCGTCGATCAGGTGGAACGCCCACCCCAGCGTGCTCGCCGTCGTCTCGTGCCCGGCCAGCAGCAGGGTGATCAGCTCGTCCCGCATCCGTTCACGGGCGCCCTCGACGTCGTCACCGGCCGAGGCGATGAGGCGGGACAGTACGTCCTCGCCGCCCTCGACCGGATTAGCCAGGCGCTGTTCGACCAGTTCGTCGGCGATCCGGCGCAGATCGTCGCGCGCGGCGCGGAACCGCAGCTGTTTGGGCAGCGGCGCCCATTCCGGCACCATGCTCAGCGTGACGGCCTCGAACATCGCCTGGTCCTGCACGGCCTCGAAGGAGTGCCCGAGCGTCTCGAAACCGCCGAGTTCCGCGTCGAGCAGCGTCTTGCCGAGCACGCCCAGCGTCAGGCCGGTCATCTCGTGCAGGACCTCGACCGGGCCGTCCTGGGCCGCGAGCCGTTCGACTAGACCGTCCACTTCGGACGCCACGAGGCCCGCCTGGCGCGCGATCCGCTTGGGCTGGAACACCGGCTGGATCGTCCGGCGCTGCGCGCGCCAGGTCTCGCCGTCACTGGTGAGCAGCCCGTCCCCGAGTGCGCGCCGGGCTTCCTGCAGGCCGATTCCCTTGTGGTAATTGGCACTGTTGTCCGCGAGGACGTGCTTGGCCAGCTCCGGATGGTTCACCAGGTACATCGCCTTCGGCCCGATCGCGATGCGGACGACGTCGCCGTAGCCCGCCGCCGAGTCGGACATGAGCGCGAGCCGGTCGGTGAACAACTGCTTGAGCAGCTTGACCGTCCGCCGCCGCGGCGGCCCGGGCGGCGCGGGCCGCGCCGTCCGGGCCGGGTGCTGGTGACTGCTCATGCCGCGATGGCCCCGGATCCGGCGCCGGGCTTCGTGTCGCTGTCCGAACTCGGCAGCTGAGCCAGCTTCGCCTGCTCGGCCTCGAACTTCAGCCGTGCCTTGTTCGAGAAGTGCAGGCCCCACAGGAACAACCCGCGGATCAGGCACACCGACGCGGTGGCGAGGAACAGGCCATAGGCGACGTGCACGGTCATGAAGAAGCCGTACGCCAGCGCCACCCCGGAGCCGAACAGGATCTGCGAAGACGGCTTCGACGGTGTCGTGCCCGGGTCGGTGACCATGTAGTTCGTGTAGAGCACGAACGCCACGCCGGTCATCATGCCCAGCGCGCCGGGGATCGCGGTGTCGAAGACGAGGCCACGCACGACGGCCTGCAGCGCGAAGGTGATCAACCACGCGCCGATCAGCCACATCCGCTCGGTCAGCATCGCGTTGAGCACCGTGCCCGACACGATGATGATGCCCACGATCAGCCAGCCGATCCAGGTGTCGACCTTCTCGGTGAAGTGGTACGGCGGGGCGATGCTCGCCCACGGGAACACCAGCAGGATCACCGTGATGCCGAAGTTCGACGGGTTCATGTAGTGCCGCAGCCTGCCCCGCACCGGCGCCTGCAGGACCCACTTCGCCCCGACGGCCACGACCACGCCGAACACCATGACCAGCCACTGGTCGTTGACGTAGGTCAGCATGTTCAGCGCGAGCCCGGTGATGTGCGCGGGCAGCAGGAACTCGGCGAGCCCCTTGAACCCGTTGCCCTTGAACCGGACCGGCCGCTTCTGCGCGTTGGCGCCGATGATCTCGAGGCCGATCTCCGTGGCGTACGCGGTCGCCAGCGCGATGAACGGGTACAGCCACGGCTGCTCGAAGCCGAGCAGCGTGTAGCCGACGATGTTGAACACGGTGATCGAGATGGCGAACCGCCGCAGCGCGGTCACGACCTTGTTGGTGTGCCTCGGCGCCGCCGGGGCCGTTGTCTGGGCCATGACCGTCACATTCCTTCCTGGATGGCCTGGGTACCGAGCTGGAACATGTGGCAGCCGGGCTCCAGCTTGAGATCCTGCTGCCGGAGCTGGCCGGTGCGGTCCCGCCACTGCAGGTGCACGTTCAGCGGGCCGGACACGTTCTCGCCGAGTCCGATGTGGACCTGGTGGCTGCGCCTGCCGGAGTGGCCGCTGCCGCCGTCCACGCGGTCGATGTACTTCTTGCCGTCGGCCGTGGTCACGGTGACCTCGGCGCCGATCGCCGGGCTGCCCGGCGCGGTCAGCGGGCCCGCCGACTTCGCTGCGTCGGTGGTCAGTTCCAGCTCCAGGAACTTCCCGGGCTTCGGGCTGACGTTGTGGTAGTACACCGGCGCTTCCCATTGCCGGGCGACGGCGAAGTCGAGCAAACCGGTCCCGTCCGGGTCACCGACCGCGATACCGCGCGTGGGCACCGGGACGGCGAGCCCCAGCTTCGGCGCGAGGTCGACATAGCGACCACCGGGGCTCTTGGCGAAGAAGTGCAGCGTCTGGTCACCGCCGATGTCGTCCCCGGCGCGGACGTTCGGCCACCAGAACGGGTTCGACAGCAGCCCGTCGTGCGCCGTGGCCAGTTCCTGCAGCTGCGGCCACCGGTTGACCTGGCCCTTGACGAACCCGGTCGCCTGCGTGATCACCGCGTCGCCGCTGTTGTTGTAGTCGGCGATCTTGACGTCCCAGCCCCAGCCGGACCACGCGGTGCCCGCCTCGGCGCTGCGGTCGGTCCACGGCGCCTCGCCCTTGGCCAGTTTCGCCCGCAGGTCCGCGGTGTCCTTGGCGGTGTTCATGAACTGGAAGTTGCTCTCCTCGATGCCCCACGAGGTGGTGATGTTGGAGACGTACAGGTCGTACAGGCCGTTGTGGTCCAGGTCGGCGAAATCGACGCCCATGCCCTTGAAGGAGTCGTTGCCGAGCACCTTGGACTTCGGGTCGGCGATCCCGCGGACCCCGGTGACCTCGGCGAACTCGACGTGTCCCGGCTTGGACTTGTTGTACAGCAGGCGATCGTGGCCGAAGTCGTTGCCGATGTAGAGCTCGGGCAGCCCGTCACCGTCCACATCGGTCGCGCTCGCCGCGAGCGACCAGCCCATCTGCAGCGACTCCGGGATGGCCTTGGGCTCGTGGGCGAAGGCCGCCGCCGGCTTCGCACCCGCGGACGCGCCGGTGAAGCGGAAGATGTGCTTCCCGCCGCTGTTGGGCGCGTGCGACATCGACTGGTTCATCTGCACGCCGCCCTCGGCGTTCGGATCGAGCACGGCGCTGTCGGGGAAGTAGTTCCCGATGAAGATGTCCTGGTGCCCGTCCCCGTCGAAGTCCCCGACGGTGGCCGCGTTGGTGTTCCACTGAGGACCGTTGTAGGTGCCGTCCTTGGCGCGGTTTTCGCCCGGCAGCAGCTCGACCGGTTCGTACGCGCTCGCGTCGAACTTCGCGGCGTCCGCCTTGGCCAGGAACAGGACCGGGGTGCGGCCCCAGTAGTAGACCAGCAGATCGGTGCGGCCGTCCTCGTTGAAGTCGCCCGCGACACAGCCCATCGGGGCGATGTCCGGGTTCGTCGGCAGCGGGGCCTCGTCCAGCGCGAACGGCGCGTACCGGGGACCCGACGTCGGCACCGGCGTCACGACCACCTGGTCGCTGCGCGGGTCGACGAGGCACAGGTCCTTAGGTTTGCCCGTGCCCGACAGATCCGCCATCGCGATCCCGGCACCGACCGAGGAGACCCAGGCCCGGATGTGCTCGTAGGTCTTGTTCACCGGCCGGATCGACTGCTGCTTCTTCGCCGCGGGCAGCGCGATCGACATCGGCTGGAAGGCGTACTTCGACGCCATCGTGTCCTGCTCCGAGGCGGAGACGCTGGGCAGCCGGGCGACCATGAACAATCCCAGCACCAGCACCAACGCCACGATGCCCGCCAGCTGCCTGCGCAGCCAGCCCAAGGTCGCGGTCATTCCTCCACACCTCCGTGTGCCAACACTCCGTCGGCGATCTCCTGCCGCCAGGTCTCGAAAGCAGGCAGGTCGCCGTCGACCACCACGGCCGGGCGGACCTCCTGGGTGATCGCTGCCGCGCGGGTGGCGGGCAGCCCGCAGATCGCCCCGGTGGCGATCTCCGTTTCGGGGTTGAGCAGACCGGCCCGGACACGGGCCTCGGCGGCGAACGCGCTGCCCTGTGCGAGCCTGCCGCGGTGCTCGCCCGCGAACTCGGCCAGCTTCCGCAGTTCTTCCGCCTCGACCCCGCACGCGTACGTCGAGGCCAGGCCGACGCCCGCGTACAGATCGCCGTGCCGCTCCGGCGCGAATCCGGCGATCGTGTCGGTCACGAGGTCGACGTCGGTGCCGCAGATGAACCACAGCGCCCGCCCGATGCCCTGGTCGATGGCCCGCAGCGCGTACGCGCTCCGTTCCTTGTCCGGCCAGGGGAATCCCTGCTCCTGGTACTGCTGCCGCACGTACTTCTCGGTCTTGAAGTAGGCCTGGTGGAAGCCGTAGCCGTCGAGGACGAGCCAGCGCAGCAACGGATCGAAGTCCGACGGCGACGGCCACCGGAACCGGGGCAGCCGCGCCATCGCCCAGCCGACACCGACATAGATGATGTAGTTGTGCTTGTCACCGGGTCCGTCGAGAAAGCCCGTGATGTGCGAACGGCCGCCGCCGGGCAGCCCGTCGAGCATCGCGTACCCCATTCCCGCACCCTCGTAAGCGAAGCCCCGGAACTGCACGGGAATGCGCTCCAGCCATTCTTCGGCCTGCCGATACGACCGTGCCTCCACCGCGTGCGCGTACCCGAGGAGGAACTTCTCACCCACCGTCTCCAGTAATTCCTGAGCGGCTAGGCTCTTCTTGTGGAAACCACGTTTGTCCAGTGAGGTCTCCGAGACGTCCGGAGTCAGGATACGGCGCCTGAGCGCGCGCCAACCATTGCCCAACGCACTCTCCCCCTTGCGGGTAGAATAGTCTTCCGTGCATTTCTTTCACTCAGGCTCACATATTTCGTGAAGGCCGGTCTACTTCACCGTTGCCCCCGCGGTTCTCCTGCCTTGCCCGGCCGCGCCGCGGCGCCGGGTTCAGCCCGCCCGGCGCTGGTCGCCCGCCGAGAAGTCCGCCCGGATCCGGTCCCGCCACACCTCGTACGGCGGTTCGGGCGCGTCGAAGTCCGGCGCCACCTCGGTGCGGTCGGCCAGCGCGCGGGCCGCTTCCACGGTGAGACCGGCGAGTATCCCGGCGGCGGTCATCGTGTGCCTTGGCACGAAAGAGGAGAACGTCCTCGCCTTCACCGCGAACACGACACCGAGCGCCAGTTCGTCGTGATGCGGCCCAGACGCCTGGCGCAGTTCGGCGAGCCCGGCCCGGTCGCAGCCGCCCGCGAACGTCGCGGCCAGCCCGATCCCGCTCCACAGATCCGGGCGCCGCCGCTCGGGAAAACGCCCCGCCGCCTCGGCCACCGCGCGCGGATCACCACCGTGGATGAACCAGAGCGCGCGGCCGACCCCTTGGTCGAAGGCACGCGAGAAGTAGCCGGGGTGGCCGGCCCACGGATACGGTTCCGGCTCGAGTTGCTCGTCCACCCAGCGGCGGGTGTCGAAATAGGCGCGGTCGAAACCGTAGCCGTCCACGGCGAGCCAGCTCATCGTCGGGTGATAGGGAACGCCGGACAGTTCAGGGAGGATGTTCTTCCACAGCGGCCTCGGCAGCCTCGCCATCGCGAAGCCGATCCCGATGTAGGTCAGGAAGATGTGCGGTTTTCCCGGCCCTTCGAGCAGTTCACGGGTTCTGTTCCGGCCGCCGCCCGGCATCGCGTCGAGAATGGTGTACCCCATGGTCGCGCCCTCGTAGGCGAATCCGCGTTGTTCCGGTTCCACCAGCTCCAGCCGCCGCTCCAGTTCCCACAGCGACGCGCCTTCGATGGCCCATTCGAACCCGCACACCACCGCCTGCGGAACGGCCTCGAGCTTCACGGTGGCCGCGGACGGCGTCACCGGGAAACCACGCTCGGCGAAGCCCACCGAAGCCAGCGACGGCGCGAGCATCTTCTTGCGCAACAGACCGAACAGCGTCGACATGATTCGTCCTTTGTGGATAGTAGTACTCAGGCGACGGCACGCAGGTACGGCCGCCGGGGCAGCCCCACCCGGCCGGGCAGCGGAGCCGGCTTCTCGGCGAGCGTGACGGCGAAGGGCGGTTCGATGGGCCGCGGCTCGCGCATGGTGAAGGTGGCACGAACCCGTCCGTGGCAGCCGACCGTCACCCGGCTGGCCAGAGTGCCGACCGAGAAGGTCGTGCCCGGTGTCCCCGGTGCGTGCGCGGCGACGGCCAGCACGGTCCATTCCCCCTCCGGCACGCCGGGGATCGTCACCTCGCCGGATCCGGCGCCCGCCATTCCGCCGAACGCGACTGGGCTGCTCTGCGGGATGTCGTCGGCGAAGACGCCGACCAGGACGTCGGCGGGAGCCGATCCCCTCGGCATCTCGATCCTGGCGGTGATCACCCCGGTACCCATGCGCAGCGACGAGCAGTTGTACCCGGTGTCGCGCAGGGTGTGCAGCGACGGCAGGCGCTGGAAGTGCGGCGCGACGGCGACGAGCACCTCGCCCACCTCGGGGTCGCGGTACTGCGTCGGCGTCATCCCGACCGCCTGGGTGAAACGGCTCGTGAACGTCCCGACACTGCTGTAGCCGACGCTGCACACGATGTCCGACACCGTCAGCGACGTCGTCAGCAGAAGTCGTTTGGCCTCGAACAGCCTGACCGCGGTCAGGAACCTCCCTGGCGTCACCCCGGTGGCCCGCGCGAACACCCGCGAGAAGTGGAACGGGCTGACGAACACCTCCGAAGCCAGGTCCGTCAACGTGATCGGTTCGAAGTACCGCGCCTGCATCGACGAGATCGCCTGCAGCACGGGAGGCGGCACCGGGTACGGCGAAGCCGAAGACGCGACACGGCATTCCGGTTCATCGGACATCGTCTCGTTCGTCAAGGACGCGACCGCTCGTAGCACCATGAGACCAACCCCGCATTTCTCTCCTGCTCTTTTTCCTGGTGTTCAGCCAAGACGCCGCCGATCGCGATGCTGTCGACAAGCGATCGAGGACGGATCGGCCGCACAATTCCACCGTGTGATCCGCACCGGGCCGGAAGGAAGAACACACGGGTCCCCCGTGCGGAACGCAGGTCGCCGGCGGGTATTACACAGCCTCTGGAAAGCGCTTTCTCCGGCTCGGTCGGCCCCCGAGGGGCGAAGAGTGACCGCGGCACCGCTTTCGGTGACAACGGCGGCTGTCCGGCCGCCTTTCGGCTTATCGGCCAGGCATACGCCGTCCGCGAACGCGGTCTCCGCGGGCCGCGGGAGCACCGGAACCGGCAGGATCCGGCATCGCCGGAGAAACCCGTGAAACGCATACGGAAGCATGCGGAACACACGCCGCCGCTAGTGGTCCGTTCACTGGATCGAGCGATGAGGCTCTGTCACATTCGATGTCAGGACCCCGTTTTCCGACGTTCGTCGCGAGGTCCGCACTGGGGATGAAGACTATCGAGTGGAGGCGCGCTGATGTACTCCGAGAGCGGCTTGTCGGACCGGTTCGCCGGTGCCCACGCTCCGGGCGCGGCCGACCCTTCCGGCGGCGACGTCCGCTTCACGTTACTGGGGCCGCTCGAAGTGCTCCGAGACGGCGTCGACCACGCGCCGACCACGCCGAAGATCCTCCAGCTCCTCGCCCTGCTCGTGCTGCGGCCCGGGAAAATGGTCCACAGCGATTCGATCATCGCCGAGCTGTGGGCCAACCAGCCCCCGCGCAGCGTCCGGACCACGCTGCACACCTACGTCTACCATCTGCGCCGGTGCATCGAGCAGAACCACCTGGCCGCCAACGCGGAAACCATGCTCGTCACGAAACCGCCGGGCTACGTCTTCCGCATCGACCCCGCGCAGGTGGACGTCCACACCTTCACCCGGCTCCAGCAGCAGGGCAGGGCACTGCAGTCCCAGCACCGCCACGCCGAGGCGGCCATGACCTACCGGGCCGCGCTCGACCTGTGGTCGGGCCCGCCGCTCGCCAACGTCCACTGTGGACCGGTGCTGTCCGGGTACACCGTGGACCTGCTCGAGCAGCAGCGCGGCACCCTGCATCTGCGCTTCGAAGCGGAGATCAACAGCGGCAGGCATCTGGAGCTGATCGGTGAACTCCGGTCGCTCGCCGCGGAGAACCCGCTCGACGAGGCACTGCACGGGCAGCTGATGCGGGCGCTCGGCCGCAGCGGCCGCCGGTCCGACGCGATGACCGTCTACCGCGACCTGCGCGCGCGGCTGACCGGCGAACTGGGCGTGGAACCCTGCGACGAACTACAGGTGCTGCACCACGACCTGTTGTCCGAAGGCGAACAAGCGGTGTAGCGCCGGACGACGGAGATCACCGGAAATCGTTGAGCCCCATCGAGATCATGTGAGGACCGAGGTATGACAACTCGCACGTACGGACAGTTCTGCGGCCTCGCCCGCGCGCTGGAGATCATCGGGGAGCGCTGGGCGCTGCTCGTCGTCCGGGACCTGATGCTCGGCCCGAAGCGGTTCACCGACCTCCAGCACACGCTGCCGAAGATCCCCACCAGCCTCCTTTCCGCGCGCCTCAACGAACTCGAACAGTCCGGCGTCCTCCGGCGGCGGGTGCTCCCCCAGCTCGACGCCGGCGTCGTCTACGAACTCACCGAATACGGCAGCGAACTCGACCAGATCATCCTCGAGCTCGGGCTCTGGGGTGCCCGCTCCCTCGGCCACCCCGGGCCGGAGCAGGTGTTCACCCTCGACTCCGCCATCCTCTCCCTGTACACCACGTTCAATCCCGAGGCGGCCGCCGGAGTCCACATCACCTTCGAGGTCCGGCACCCCGACGACATGATCGTCCACGCCATCGTCGACGACGGGACGGTCAAGGCGGGCGAAGGCTCCCACCCCGGCGCCGACCTCGTCATCACGCCGCAGGGGCCGGTCTTCATCGACGTCCTCACCGGCCAGCTGCGCGCCACCGACGCCCTGCAGTGCGGAGCGGTCCACATCGACGGCGAGCCCCAGCACTTCGAGCTGTTCACCCGGCTCTTCCACATCCCCGCTCCGCCGGACCTGCCCGAAGGCCTCAGCGTCCGCTGAGCCGCCCCCGAGCGAGCGGGGCGCGTCCGGGCCTCCCCTCTCCCGGCGCGTCCTGCTCGCGACCCCGCCCGGCCGTGCCCCGGCGCGGCTATTCGAACCGGGAGGCGTCGCCCGCCCCGTGGCGGACGACTTCGGCCTCCCCCGAGGAGAAGTCGATCACCGTGGTCGGTTCGACCCCGCAGTCGCCGGAGTCCAGCACGGCGTCGAGGACGTGGTCGAGCAGCTCCTTGATCTCCCAGCCCTGGGTCAGCGGTTCACCGGCCTCGGGCAGCAGGAGCGTGCTCGACAGCAGCGGTTCACCCAGCTCGGCGAGCAGGGCCTGGGTGACGCCGTGGTCGGGGATGCGCACCCCGACCGTCTTCTTCTTCTCGTGCATGAGCCGCCGCGGCACCTCCTTGGTGGCGGGCAGGATGAACGTGTACCGGCCGGGCGTGGCCGCCTTGACGGCGCGGAACACCGTGTTGTCCACGTGCACGAACTGGCCCAGCTGCGCGAAATCCTGGCACACCAGGGTGAAGTGGTGACGATGGTCCAGCTTTCTGATCGCCCTGATCCGGTCGATCCCGTCCCGGTTGCCCAGCTGGCAGCCGAGCGCGAAGCAGGAATCGGTCGGGTACGCGATCAGCCCGTCTGCACGCAGGATGTCCACGACCTGCCCGAGCGCGCGACGCTGCGGGTTCTCGGGATGGATGTCGAAGTACTTCGCCATGTCGGAAGTTTAGGCCGCGAAACCTTCGGAGGCCCGGCGGCACGCACGTCTTCCAGCGTGCGCTCTTCGCCGCCGGGCCCGTGCGCCGGCACGAGCACCGGGGGCACAATCGCGGAGAATCCGGTTTCCGGTGTCCCGGTGAGACATCGCCGGTGCGGGAGGGATACACGATGACAGTGCCGGAACTCGTCAGACCCGGGACCGCGCGGCCGGTCCCGATGACGGCCTATCTCTTCGAAGGGGACAACGGTCTGGTCACGCTTCGTGAAATGTTCCTGGACCGCCAATGGCTCCTCGTCCACCACACCATCCCCGACCGGATCACGCGCACGGCCTCCTCGGAGGAGGTGGAGGGCATGCTGTCCGGCCCGCTCCGCGCGGACTGCCGGCTCGCCATGGTTTCCCGTGCGCGCTACCGGAAGCTCGCGCAGTACCGGCGGAACCTCGGCTGGGATCTGCCGTGTTATTCGGTCATCGGCCACGACTTCGGCGCGGACTTCCCCGCCACGTCCGGGGTGTCGGCGGGAACGTGGGACGACGAGATCCCCGGTGTCAGCATCTTCCGGCGCGCCGGGGACGGGATCGTCCACATCGGCTCGATCGGGGTACCCGGTCTGGTCTTCCTCATGCGCGCGCTGGACGTCCTGGATCCCGCGCCGGCGGGCCCGTGCGGCTAGCACCCGGCGGCCGCCGTCGTAGGCCGTTCCGCCCACCGTGCGTCGGAACGGCGTAATCCTGCTCCCCGACCCGGCCGTGAAATCCTTTCGCGGCAACGACATGGACTCGACTGAGCTGGGCAAGGCACCGGCTGAGTTAGGATCGCCCCTGCACAAAAGCCTTTGACAAGGCGCGGCCGTCGAGATACCGGAGGAGATCCGTGTGACGCCTCCGGTACCCGGGAGAGAAGCAGGCCACCTGGCCGTGACCGCGGAGCCGCCCGGCACCGCGGGCGTCGACCAGCGGCCGAAACGCGCTTGGCTGCTCGCCCGCGTCGTCGTCACGGTCGTCTTCTTCGGTCACGTCGCGGTCGGCCTGACGACTGTCCTCACGGCACACCTCGGGTTCGTCCGCACCGCGTACGCCGTACTGGCGCTGGCCGGGCTGCTGGCGATCCAGTTGCTGTACTTCAGCAGGTCCACCATCAGGCTCGGATCGCGGCTGAGCGTGCTCGTGCTGCTCGGCCAGGCCGCCCTCGCCTATCTCCCGCTCCTCACCTTCGGACAGCTGTGGACCGGCCTGCCCGCGTTCGTGGCAGGCAGTGCCCTGCTGGTGTTCCCGCCCCGCTTCGCCTGGCCGGTCTTCGGGGCCGTCATGGCCTCGGCGGTCGCCATCCAGGCGTCGCTGACCGGCGACCTCGTCGACATCCTCTACACGCTCTTCGGCATGTGCACCTTCGCGCTCGACGTCTACCTGACGAGCAAGCTCGCCCGGATGGTCACCGAGCTGCACGACGCGAGGTCCGAGCTGGCCCGGCGCGCGGTCGCCGAGCAGCGGCTGCGGTTCGCCAGGGACCTGCACGACCTGCTCGGGCTGAGCCTGTCCGCGATCGCGCTGAAGGGCGAGCTGGTCCGCCGCCTGATCTCCCGGTCCGGCGAGCAGGCCCAGCGCGCGCTGACCGAGATCACCGATCTCGCGCAGAAGACCCTTTCGGACGTACGCTCGGTCGCGCGCGGGTACCGCGAGGTCTCCCTGGCCAACGAATTCCGGACCGCGGAATCCCTGCTGAACGCGTCCGACATCGCCGTGCAGGTGCATCTGGACCACGACGCGCTGCCCGTCCAGACCAGGTCCGCACTGGCCAAGGCGCTGCGCGCGGGCGTGACCGACGTGCTGCGCCGGAACGGGGTCGAGCACTGCGAGATCTCGGTGTCCCAGCGCCAAAACCGGCTTTCGCTCGTCGTCACCGACGACGGACGCCATGACGAAGACGCCATCGACCAGGACGAGCTCGCCGCGCTCCGCGAAGAGGTCTCCGCGCTCGGCGGCACCATGTCGGCCGGTCTCGACGAACGCGGCAGCAACCGGCTGAGTGTCGAGCTGCCGCTGCCCGCGGACGGCGTCCCCGGCCCGAACGCGAACGGGCCGGGCGAGAGCCGTCCGCCCGCCGACGCGCGTCTCGTCCGGAACCTGCTCATCGCGACCTTCACCACCTTCACCATCGGGGTGGAGCTGCGGCTGCTGTACCTGACGCGCGAGTGGTGGCAGATCGCGCTCACCGCCGGTTATCTGCTCGCGCTGCTCGCCCTGCAGCTGTCGTACTTCAGCCGTCCGGCGACCCGCCTGCGGTCGCCGCAGACCTACGGCCTGCTGTTCGTCCAGGCCTGCCTGATCTACCTGCCCCTCATCCCGCTCCAGCAGCACTGGGTGAGCATTCCCGGGATGCTCGCGGGCAACGCGCTGCTCGTCCTCCCGCCCATCGGCGGCTGGACCGTCTTCGCGCTGACGGTCGGGAGCGTCGTCTGGATCAACATCGCGCAGGGCGTACAGGCGACCTACGTCGTCTTCGCCGCGACCTCGGCGGTGTTGTCCAGCATGATCGTGTTCGGGCTGATCTGGCTCCTGCGGCTGGCCACCGAGCTGGACAACACCCGCAGGCGGCTCGCGCAGGTCGCCATCGCGGAGGAACGGCTGCGGTTCGCCAGGGACCTGCACGACCTGCTCGGGATGACGCTGTCCGCCATCACCCTGAAGAGCCAGCTCGCCTGCCGGGTCCTGCAGCTGGACCGGGACAAGGCGAGCGACGAGGTGGACGAGATCCTCGGCCTCACCAGGCAGGCGCTTTCGGACGTCCGTTCGGTCGCCAGCGGCTACCGGGAGCTGTCGCTGGAAAGCGAGTCGCGCACCGCACAGTCCATTCTGGTCGCCGCGGATGTCCGGGTGCGGCTGGAGATGGAGCATCAGGACCTTCCCGCGCCCGTCCGGACCGTGCTCGCCGTCGTGCTGCGCGAAGGCGTCACGAACGTGCTCAGGCACAGCGAGGTCGAACACTGCGAGATCGCGGTGCGGCGCGTGGAGAACAGGGTGAGCCTGGAGATCGTCAACGACGGCGTCCGGTCCGGTAACGGGTCCGCCGCGCCCAGGGCCGACGGACGTGCCGAAGCGGCGAGCAGCGGGATCGAGAACATGTCGGAGCGGGTGACCGCGCTCGGTGGCAGGCTGACCGCGGGGATCGAGCCGGACGGCCGGTTCCGGCTGCACGCCGTCGTCCCGGCGTGAGACCCGGCTACAGCCAGCCCGCCTCCTTCGCGATCCTGATCGCGTCGACCCGGTTGCGCGCGTTGAGCTTCGCCACGACGGTGGTGAGGTAGTTCCGCACGGTTCCGGCCGAGAGATACAGCTGCGCGGCGACCTCGACCGTTTCGTAGCCCTCGGCGGCCAGCCGCAGCACGTCGATCTCCCGGCCGGTCAGCGGACAGTCCACTGTGTCCCACGCGGCCAGCGCGAGATCACCGTCCACCATGCGCCGTCCGGCGACGACGCCGCGGATGGCGTTGGCGAGCTTGTCCGGCGGGGCGTCCTTGAGCAGGAAGCCGCTGACCTTCGCGGCCAGCGCCCGGCGCAGCGTGCCGGGCCTGCCCAGGCTGGTGAGGATCAGGGTCCGGCACCCTGGCAGCTGCTCGTGCAGTTCCCCCGCCGCGGTCAGCCCGTCCTTTCCCGGCAGGTCGATGTCGATCACCGCCACCTGGACGCCGGCGGACCGCGCGACGGGCAGGATCTCGTTTCCCGAGGCGACTTCCGCGACGACGTCGATGTCGGGTTCGAGCCGGAGCAATGCGACCAGCGCCCCGCGGACAATGTGCATGTCCTCGGCAACCATTACCTTGATCACCCGGCCCCCATTCGCCACGCCCCCGAGTGTCAGTTAAACACTTCGCAGGTGACTATCGTTGAGCCATTCGGGTAACGCGACCACGGGGAGCCGGAAAAACGGGCGGACCACCGGCCCGAAAGGGCTGTGAGGATATCCGCTCGCATTCGTCCGATCACCACACGTGACTCGTGCACTGTTCGAGAACCCGGGCGCGCAGACCCGCAATTCCGCCTTTCGAAAAAATGGAAAACCGGTCGCCGGGTGCGCCTTGCCGCGCCACCGGCGACCGGCCTGACACGGTGCCGGCCGGGCCCTGACCTCCCTGGTGATCGCCGCCGGAGGTCAGGCTGCCTCGAGAACCGGCGAGGTACATGCCGATGTGGGGGCGAGTGCGAGATCGCCATTCGCCCACTGGTCGAAGCGGGCGATCTCGAGTTCGGCCGAGCGATCGCAATTCTGCACATCCACACCGAGGTCGGCGAGGAGGGAAATGACGTCGCTGGAAATTGACTTGATCATTCTCTGCTCCCAGTGGTGAATCACAACGTTTCACGTATTCCAAATAGTCCCCTCGCGCCCACCCGGATTCCAGTGCCCACATCACCGTGCAGCCGTGCTTTGTTCATGCTCCGGGCAGCGCACGCGGCACTAGCCCGATGGAGCTACGAGAACGAGGATTTCGCGGCAATTCTCCCTGTGATCGTCACCCGGCGTAGCCGCACACTCCGGATACGCCGAACTTCTCGCCGCGGCCGATCCGACAGACCGCCACGGGATCCACCTGCGACGATTACCGAACGTGACCACGTCCGAAAGTCACGAAAATGGGTATGCGAAACGCATGTCCGCGCCGTGGGCAACACATATCCACTCATTGCACGGAGCACTTAAGAAGTAGACGCGAACCCTTCTAGAGTCGTAGCAGAAACAATTCTCAGCCGATCGGCCTTTTCGCTGGGCGGCACGATCGGGGGAATCGGCGACAAGGAGGAGGGCGGCCAGCATGGATGAGATCGTCCGGCGCGCCGTGGCACGCGCCATCGTGACCATGCAGGACAACCTGGGCGAACGGCTCACCATCGACGACATGGCCCGGTCGGCCATGTTCAGCAAGTTCCACTTCTCGAGGGTGTTCAACCAGGTCACCGGGCTTTCCCCGGGCCGGTTCCTCTCGGCGCTGAGGCTGGCCGAAGCGAAGCGGCTCCTGGTGTCCACCACGACGTCGGTGACCGACATCAGCCATCAGGTCGGGTACAACAGCGTCGGCACGTTCAGCGCGCGGTTCAGCAGCAGCGTGGGTGTTCCGCCGTCGTCCTACCGGCAGCTGCGGGGACGGACCCCGCGCGTGCCCGAACAGCGGGAGTGCGCCCGGTCCGGGGCGGCCGTGCGCGGCCAGCTCCGCTGCCCGCCCGCCACGGACATCGGCATGGTGTTCCTCGGCCTGTTCCCCGGCCGCATCACCGAAGGGACACCCGCGCGGCACACGTTCCTGACCGGGGCCGGCCCCTACGTCCTGCAGGACGTGCCGGTCGGCCGCTGGTACGTGCTGGCGCACGCGTGGGGCGCCTGCCGGCTCGAGGACGGGGGACCGCGCCCCTACATCGGTGTCGCCGGGCCGGTCACCATCCTCGAAGGTGTCGCGGCGAGCCTCGCCGACGTCCGGCTGCGGCCCCGTCGCGGGTTCGACCCGCCCACCCTGCTGGCACTCCCGGACCTGCGCCGCGTGGTCCAGCAGCCGATCGCGGTCTGAACGGCGGATTCCCGATGGGCCGGGCGGGGGAACCGGCGACGGGGGACCGCAGAAATCGTTTGCGCTCGAACAACCTGACCGCGGCCGGGAATCCCGCCGATGGGGCGGCGAAGACGGCACCGCTCGCAGCCTCATTTTCCCGGCCTCGAATTCCCCCGGCGATATTGCCCCGGTCGCCGGGCAAGATGCGTACGGATCGCCGCTTGACCGGGTTCCGCGGCAATCACGGCAGGGCGGCCGAATATCGCTGTCGGGTCAGGACAATGGCGTACGATGTGTACGGGGAACAGGAAACGGACTGGGGTGAGGACCATCGTGATCAGGGTGTTGCTCGCCGAGGACATGCACATGGTCCGCGGCGCGCTGGTCGCGCTGCTCAACCTCGAGTCCGACATCGAGGTGGTCGCCGAGGTCGCCTCCGGTGAGGAAATCCTGCCGACGGCGAAGGCCGTGCAGCCCGACGTCGCGGTGATCGACATCGACCTGCCCGGCAAGGACGGGCTCACCGCGGCGATGGAGATCCACGCGAGCCTGCCCGGCTGCCACACCCTGATCCTGACCTCGCTCGGCAGGTCCGGCACCGTGCGCCGGGCGCTGGACGCCAAGGTCAACGGCTTCCTGCTCAAGGACGCGCCGTCGGACAAGCTCGCCAACGCGGTGCGCTCGGTGGCGGTGGGCCGCCGGGTCATCGACAGCGAGCTCGCGCTGACCGCGTGGGAGACCGACGAATGCCCGCTGACCCCGCGCGAGGTCGAGATCCTGCGCCTGACCGCGCGTGGCCGCACGGTCGCCGACATCGCCGCCGAGCTGTACCTCTCGCCCGGCACCGTCCGGAACTACCTGGCCGCGGTGGTCACCAAGCTCAACGCCCGCAACCGGGTGCACGCGATCCGGATCGCCACCGAGGCCGACTGGCTCTGAGCGACCGGCTCATCCGAGGTGGCTCCGCACCTCGAAGGCGCTGAGCGGCACCCTGGCGAACAACCGGTGCGAACCGTCCGGCCGTACGTCCGCGGTGAGCTCGCCGCCGAGCGCGCCGACCCGGTGCCGCAGGTTCCGCAGCCCGCACCCGGCTCCCGCGCACGGCGTCTCCGGCTCCTCGGGGACGCCGTCGTTGACCAGCTCCAGCCAGGCCGCGGTGCCCGAAGCCCGCAGGGTGAGCCGGCACCGGCTCGCCTTGCTGTGCCGGATCACGTTGGTGACGCCCTCCCGCAGCACGGTGGCCAGCGTGGTGGCTACCGGCGGGGACAGCTCGACGGGACCGCGGTCCACGAACACCTCGACCCCGGCGGCCCGCAGGACGCCGATCGCGGCCAGGCATTCGTCGTCGAGGGAGAGGTCGCGGTAGCCCGCCGCGACCGAGCGGACGTCGGCCAGCGCCTTCCGGGACATGTCCAGGAGCTCCGCCAGCTCCTCCATCGCCCGCTGCGGCTGGTCGACGATGAGCCGGTGGGTCAGCTCGCCCTTCAGCGTGATCGCCGAAAGGCTGAGCCCGAGCAGGTCGTGCGCGTCCCGCGAGAACCGCATGCGCTCCTCGGCGACCGCGCGCCGGGTCAGCTCCGAACGGGTCTCGGACCGTTCGGCGGCCAGCCGGGCCGACCAGGTCAGCCCGAACACGACCAGCGCGATGACGGCGGTGGCCAGC
This sequence comes from Amycolatopsis sp. NPDC059021, assembly GCF_042739895.1. Lineage (NCBI taxonomy): Bacteria > Bacillati > Actinomycetota > Actinomycetes > Pseudonocardiales > Pseudonocardiaceae > Amycolatopsis > Amycolatopsis sp. NPDC059021. Next base: position 19,409 of record NZ_JBHYIQ010000060.1, on the reverse strand, counting down.
GCCGCGGCCGGTCCCGTCGGCGCCGCCGTCCCCGCCTGCCCCGTGAAGCCGGTCAGCGCCCCCACGCCCCCGGCCACCGCGAGTACTCCCGGTATCGCGAGGATCGGCTTGGCCACCAGCAGCAGCCCGCCCGCGAAGAAGCCCGAAAGCACGCTCCACGCGACGCCGAGCTGCAGGATCGGGAGGAAGCCCAGCACGGCCTGCGCGGCGAGCGCGGGGACACCGTGGCGCCTGCCGCCCGGCCGTCCCAGGCAGGTCAGCTGCACCGCGACCAGCCCCGCCAGGTAACCGAGCCCCAGGACCTTGGCGAACCAGGACGCGGCCTGCGCGAGGGCCGGGAGCGCGGCGAGGACCGCGATCCCGGCACAGACCGCCCCGTGCACCGCGACGATCACGAGCGGCTCCGGGCCCTCGGAAATCCGGTCCAGACCACTCGGGAACGCTCGCGGCTCCACCGCGCCGCCGGATACTCCGTTCGCCGCTGCCTGCCGCTTCCGTCTGCCTCTCGTCCTGAGCTCTTTCGCCATTGGTGCCACGGTCGCCCCTCCGCGTCCAACTTCCCCAGTGGCGACAAAGGTAACAGGAAAAACGATTACCAGCCGAAAGGAACAATCGCGCGAGCACTTCGCCCGCGTGCTACCGGCGGCGGCGTAAAACGATCATCCGGTCACCAAGGGAAATCGAGAACGCACTCACCGACACTCACTTCGGCGGGCCATTCCAGTTTCAGTGCCCGGTCCACCCGGTCGCTGGCATCGACCGGGACGGCGTGCGCGGCCAGCCCCATTCCCTTGGCGGTGAGGTAGAGGACCTGTTGCAGCGCCCCGACGTGGACCAGCGTCGTGGTGTACGCGGCGCCGCCGAGCACCCAGGCTATGCGGGACATCCGGGTGGCGATGGTGAGCAGCAGGGACGGCCTGCGGTTGCTGCCGCCCGCGACCATCGCCATGTCCAGCATCGCGCCGAGATCGGCGGCGTCGTCATTGATCAACGTCAGCGTGTGCCAAAGTGGATCATAATGGTAGACGCCCTTCGCCAGGCCGGAACAGCGATTCACGCTCACGTACAGCTCGAGCTCGTAAAGGCACGCGACACTGAAATACGGCCGTTGGGACGCCTCGTGGCTCGGCCCGGAGGGCAGGTGCGCGGGCCCGACCGAGCGGACCCTGGCGGCGCGGTAGAGGAACTCGCCCACCTGTCTCGCGTCCAGCTCACGTTCGGTGAACGCCGGGCAGACGTGGTCGTCCTCCAGCAGCGCGGTGAGCGTCCGCCCCGGCGCGTCCGCGGAGATTTCGGGGCGGTACAACGGAAAAGTCGGCCCCGCGGTGACCGGCTTGACCACCGGCGGCGGCGTCCCGTCGCGCGCGGCGCCGAAGTCCGGCGGGCCCGCGCTCTGCCAGGTGCGGCTGCGGATGTGGAACAGCAGATCGTCGGGTGCCCAGAAGCTCAGCTCCGGATCGTCGTCCTCGGCGAACCGGCCCCGCTCGTCACCGGCCAGCACGACCCCCGCGGCCACCAGGAACGCCACGACGTCCGCGACGACCGCCCACGACAGCCCGGTGACCGCGACGACCTGCGCGATCGACGTCGGCGTCGCGAGTGAGGAGGCGATGACGATCGCGGGGTGCCGTACCAGCAGGACCTGGTAGCGGGCGCAGGGCGAAACCACCAGCAACCCGTCTTCGGCGGGCCGCATCGACACGAACCGGGACAGCTTGAGCGGCTGCTCGCCGGGCACCGGGCGGACCGCGAAACTCGGCGCGAGCGTCACCGGGATCGCCGAGAGCAGGGGCGCCCCGCCGTCGGTGAGCCCGAGGGTGTGCACCACCGAACCGCCCAGCCGGTCGAGCACCTTGCGCAGCGCGACGGCCCAGTACTCGGTGGCGGGCTCCGAGTAGTGGACGGCCGCCGCCACGTTGGTCAGCGAGATCGGCCCGAGCGCCATGCGCCGCAGTGATTCGCGGATCAGCTCGTCGGTCTCGGGGAACTCGAATTCACCCCAGCGGGTGACCACGACGACCGAGCCGTCCTCGCCGAGTTCGACCAAGGCGTCCTCGGTGAGCGACCACAGCTGGATCGTCTCGCCCGGCCCGCCCCTGCCTTGCGGTGTCACCCTGAACTCCCGTACTACGTGTCGCCGGTCTTCCCGGAGCCGTCCTCCCTAGAGGAACAGCGGGAACGGATTGAGCCGCTCGTAAGGCGTCGGCGCGGCCAGCCTGCCGAGCCGCACCGGGGCGTCGAACAGCCTGCCGGGCGCGAAGCGGGCCCAGAACGGCCGCAGTCCCGGCACGATCACCTTGACGACCGGCAGCTCGACGTCGGGGCGGGTCTGATCGAGGACGAGCATCTCCAGGTCACGGGCCGACAGGAGGCGGGCGAGCGCGACCACGTCGTCCCGCACGTCCTTCCGGTGCACGAACTCGAAGTCGCCCTGCGTCCTGGCCGGTACGCCCGCGGCGGGCCGCAGGTACGGCTGGTTGGCCACGGTCGCGTAGCGCATCCAGCGGTCCGCGTCGACGTCGCCGAACGCCGCGCCCTCGCCGGCGAGCGCGGGGAGCAGCTGGTTCAGCTCGGTCACCGCGCGGCGCAGCGCGATCCGCGGGTCGAGGTGCGCGCCGAGGCCCATCATGATCTGTTCCTGCGGCCCGTCGGTCCGGCGGGACAGCGCGACCATCACCGGCACGCCCAGATCCGAGGTCACGTCCAGCGCCCACAGCTCGCGGCCGAGGTCGGTGTAGTGCCCGGCCATCTCCGCGATCAGCGGATCACCGAACGCGCCGAGGTCGACGCCCGGCACCGGCGTGCGGTTGTACCACCACAACGCCACGGCGTCGCGCTCGATCAGCTCCAGAGTCCCTTGCAGGATCGCGTCCTCGAGGCTGCTGCCCGCCGCGCAGCCGTTCGAATCCGCGCGCACGCCCCGGATCCCGCACTCCTGCGGGGCGCCGTAGTAGAGGTAGCCGGTCGGGAGCAGCCTGCGGCGCCCGGACAGCGACCACACCGGTGTCCAGTCGATCTCCTCGTCCTCGTCGAACCGCTCGCAGACGTTCTGGAACGGCGCGTGCTCGGCGTTCCACCTCGCGCGGTCCCGGTACTGCCGCTCGTCGAAGAGCATGCAGCTGTTCGGATGCACCGCTTCGCCGCCGAGCGCGCGCAGCGATCCGCGCACCCGCAGCTCGTCACCCTGGTAGTTGCCGGAAAACCGTTCCACCGCCTCGCAGAGCGCGCCGACCTCGGCGTCCATCGGGGTCGCGCCCTTACCGCCGTTCTCCCCGCGCAGCCCCGCCTGCAGCCCGGCCATCCCGGTGACCGCGCGGGCGCAGTTCAGCCCGGAACGGTAGGCGTTGACGAACGGCGGCGCGTTCCGGTCGCGCTGGATCTCCTTGATGATCCCGGTGACCGGGCTGACCAGATGGCGATAGCGGTCGAGCACCTGGACCGGGGTGAGCGTGCGGTGCCCGCCGCCCGAGGAAGTCACCTTGACGGCGGGGCGCAGCCGCACCGGATGCGCCGTGCGCGCCGCCACGAGCCCCGGGTCCCCGCATTCCGGGCACTGCGGCCTGCGGCGCAGCTCGTGCAGCCTGCCGTGCAGATCGAGCGTGTCGAGCACCCAGACGCACCGCTGCCCCGGATAGCGGTACCCGGCAAGCCATTTGCTCGTTTCGAGCGCGATGAGATGCGCCGCGGCGGCGGTCAGCGGCGGCACCGCGGACACCGGGCGCCGAGCCGGGCCCACGCGGCCGAGCACCGCCTGGACACAGGCCTCGGCGTGCCGGTGACCCCACAGCCTGCTCTCCAGGCAGTGCCAGCAGGCCGAGTCGCCGGGCTGCAGGAACGGGCCGATCCACACCTGCGCCCCGACCGGGCGCGCGAGCAACCACGGCTGCCCGGTCCGGCGGTGCTCGGCGTCGATGCCGGCCAGCCGGGGGTCGAGGTAGTCCTCGCACAGCACGACGGAAAGGTCGGTGGACAGACCACGGTCGCCACGGACCGGTCCGAGCGCGGCCTCGGCAAGCGCCCGCTCGACCTGTGCCGTGTCGACCTCGTCGCCCACGGCGATCAGCCGGACGCTGGCGGGCTTTTCCCGCGCGGCGACCGCGGCGGCGTCGATCCCCGCCGCGTCCCAATAGGCCAGCGTGCGCTCGTCGGCGGCCTGCTCCTCCGGTGTCCGCAGGCTGACCAGCCCGGCCTCGACGAGCCGCGCCAGTAACCCGGTCACCTGCTCGGGCACCATCCCGTCGGGCCGGGCGCGAAGCAGATCCTCCAGGCCGTGGGTCCCGTCCAGCAGAGCGGCCAGCGACGCGATGTGCGCGCCGCGCATGGCGATCACGCCCTGTTCGGAGAACAGGTAGGCACCGTTGCCCTCGCTGATCTCCGCCCGCAGATGCCGTTTGAACGCCAGCGTCGGGCTGACTGCCCCGGCGGTCATCGCGCACCGGGCCGGGATCGCTCGGGTACCGACACTGACTCACGCATGAGCACTCCCTGCCGTGGTGGGACGTACCGGGTTGCAGCAGATCCTCCTGTCGACGGCGGGTGGGCGGCCAGTGCCTGCCACACCGGCCTGATATGCGAAACGCATGTGCCACCGGGGAGGAACCCACGCCCCAGGGGTGGCGAGGGCACTGGTTTCGAGGCGGTGTCTCGGTCACTCTCGACCGAGAGGACGTTCGCCCGCCGCGCCTTCGGCACCGGGCGCACTGTGGGCACCACCGAGCAAGTAAGGACCGGCGTATGACCACGCGCACTTACGGACAGTTCTGCGGCCTCGCCCGCGCGCTCGATCTCGTCGGGGAGCGCTGGGCGCTGCTCGTGATCCGCGACCTCGTACTCGGCCCGAAGCGGTTCACCGATCTCCAGCGGACTCTGCCGAAGATCCCGATGAGCCTCCTTTCGGCGCGGCTCAACGAACTCGAGCAGTCCGGCGTCATCCGCCGCCGGGTCCTGCCGCAGCTGGACGCCGGCGTGGTGTACGAGCTCACCGAGTACGGCAGCGAGCTCGACCAGATCGTCCTCGACCTCGGACTGTGGGGCGCCCGTTCCCTCGGGCATCCCGCGCCCGGCGAGATCCTCACCCTCGACTCCGCCATTCTTTCGCTCTACACCACCTTCCGCGCCGACAACGCCGGCGGCGTCCACATCGCCTACGAGATCCGGCACCAGAACGGCGTGGTCGTCCACGCGCTGATCGACAACGGCACCCTCAAGGCAGGCGAAGGCTCGCACCCGGGCGCCGACCTGGTCGTCGCGCCGACCGGCCCCGGCTTCATCGACCTCCTGTCCGGACGGCTCACCGCCGCGGACGCGATCCGGTCCGGGAAGGTGCGGATCGAGGGCGAGGCCGGGCACCTCGAACTGTTCACGAAGCTGTTCCACATCCCGGCGCCGCCCACGCCGTCCGAGGGCATCGGCTGACCCGCACGGCGCGGATTGTCCCCGGAAAACCGCGGACAATCCGCCGAACGGCGCAACCGGCCGTCCATTATCGGCAATCCGGAGTAACCGTCCAAGCAGGACGAACGACTATCGTCGGAACGATCGTGTTCGTGACCGCCTTAAGGGGCCTGCCATGTCGACGTCCGGAATCGCGCGGCCGACCGGTTTTCTGGGAAGCCTGAACAGCAAATACCACCATCTGGCCCTCGCGGCGTTCATGGTCGTCGTGCTCGCGCACTGGGCCGAGCACCTCGCGCAGGCGTTCCAGATCTACGCGCTGGGGTGGAAAACTCCCGACGCGCGCGGCGTTCTCGGTATTCCCTTTCCATGGCTGATCAGTTCGGAATGGCTGCACTACGGCTACGCGATCGTCATGCTGATCGCGTTGTTCCTGCTGCGGAAGGGTTTCGCGGGGCGTTCCCGGCAATGGTGGAACCTGGCGCTGGGAATCCAGTTCTGGCATCACATCGAACATCTGCTCCTGCTGCTGCAGGCGCAGACGGGCTGGCGTTTTGCAGGCCAGAAAGTGCCGTCCAGCATCATTCAGCTGTTCATCCCCAGGGTGGAGCTGCATTTGTTCTACAACACGATCGTCACCATCCCGATGATCGTCGCGGTGATCCTGCACCGGCGGGCGTCGGCCGCCGAACGCGCGCGGACCGGCTGCTCCTGCGGGGTGCCCCGGTCCACGGCTCCCGCGCTGTCCGGGTCGTGAGGACGCGAACCGCGCGGCGTGGTCTCGCGCTGCTGCTGTTCCTGGCGGGCTGGCTCGGGCTGGGCGTGCTCGCCGCCGCACCCGCGTCGGCACACGTCGAGATCATCTCCAGCACCCCCCGCGACGGCACGCGGCTCGGCGCGTCCCCGGCCCAGGTGTCGGTGGTGCTCTCGGAGAACGTCGGCATCCAGCCCGGCTCGATCCACGTCGTGGACCAGCGGGGCAACCGGGTCGACGACGGGCCGGTGTTCCAGCCCGGCGCCGTCGCCGAGGAACTCGCCGTCCGGCTGAAGCCGAACCTGCCCGAGGCGAGCTATCTGGTCGAATACGCGTTCGTCTCGGCGGACTCGCATCCCGTGCGGGGCACGTTCGCCTTCGTCGTCGGAGCGGGGCCGCTCGTCACCTCCGCCGGGGCGGTGTCGGCGGCGACGGGCACCGACACGCTGGTGGACGTGCTGTTCACCGTGTTCCGATGGGTTTCGTTCGCCGGGGTCGTGCTGCTCGGCGGGCTGCTGTTCGTGCTGACGTGCCGTCCCGCCGGGCGGACCGACCCGCGGGTACGGCAGGTGCTGCGCTGCGGCTGGATGCTCACGGCGGTCACCGCGGTGGCCGGGTTCCTCCTGCAGGGCCCGTACGTGGCCGGGCGCGGGGTGTCGGCGGTGTTCGACCCGGAGATGCTCGCCTCGACGCTGCGGGTGGCATACGGGAAGCTGCTCCTGCTGCGGCTGGCCGCCGCCGGGGCACTGGCGTGGCTGGTCCCCCGGCTGGTGGTGCCGCGCGGCGCGCTGCCCGAACGGCTGCGGTCGCGGTACGAGAACCTCGCGATCGTGGCCGGGTTCGTGGTGCTGCTGACCTTTTCCGCCTCGGGCCACGCGGTGACGGATCCGATCATGTTCTTCTCGATCACCGCCGACCTGGCGCATTTCGGCGCGATCGCGGTGTGGGCGGGCGGGCTCGTCCAGCTGGCGCTGTGCCTGCGCCGTCCCGCCGACGGCGAGGACGCCGGCGCCGTGGTGGCCCGGTTCTCCCGCACCGCCGCGACGTCGGTCGTGGTGGTCGTGCTCAGCGGGGCGTACCTGGGTGTCCGGACGGTGCCGTCGCTGTCCGCGCTGTGGTCGACGACCTACGGGGTGATCCTGCTGCTCAAGCTGGCCGGGTTCGCCGGGCTGCTCGCGCTGGCCAGCGTCGCGCGGCGGGCGATCCTGCACGGGGTGGCCGGGCAGGGCGGCGGCGGAACCGGGGTCCGGACGGTCCAGCTGCGGCGCCTGCGCCTCGCGGTCGGCGCTGAGGTGGTGCTCGCGACGGCGGTGCTGGGCCTGGCGGCGATGCTCTCGTCGATGTCCCCTGCCGGCTGAGTCACGCCGCCGGACGCCGGTGGCTCATCTCGACGGGAGCCATCGGCGGGCGGAACGGGCCCCACGCGAACGCGGGCAGCCAGGGCCCGGGGTCCGCGGACCAGGTCAGCGCGCTGATCTGGTCCAGCGACCGCCGGCCGGCGAGGCTGCGGTAGAGCACGTCGGGCCGCGCGGTGAGGGTGGCCCCGGCCGGTCCCGCGCCGGCGAGCCAGGCGCCGCCGCCCGGGGTGCGGATGCGCAGCGCGGGCAGCCCGCGCTCCACGATCGACCCGGAGAACCCGCGGACGAGGACCTCGAAGCTGGCCACCCAGGCCACGTGCTCGACGGGGAAATCGAGGCCCAGCGCGTAGCGCAGGTCGAGTTCGTGGGTGAAGGCGTCGGTCACCAGGACGTCGCCGCGCTGCCCGCCCGCCGACTCGAGCAGCGGTTCGATCCCGGCGCCGAGGGTGTCCCACCGGTCGAGGAGCTCGCCGAGCCGGAGCTTTCCCCTGGCGGGCGGCACGGCGGCCCCGAAGCGGGCCAGCACGCGTTCGGCGATCTCGACCAGGTGCGCGAGCAGGTCACGGACTGTCCACTCCGGACAGGCGGGCACAGGATGCGCGGCGGCGCCGGGATATTCCTCGAGCAGTCGCCGGATATTGCGCCGCACCTCGGCATAGCCGACATAGTCCTCGGCCACCACGGCGTCCTGCTCACTGATCGTCACACCCGGCCTCCTCGCGAGTTCGGTGACGCTCAGTATGTGCAGGACCTCGTGCCCGTGGTTCTCACGCCGTGCGCACCCGTGGCCCCGGGGTGCCCGCACGGCGAAATCGGAGAAGGTGCAAGGTGACCCGGGGACGGTGATCAACGCGTAGGGACGGAGGCGATCGTCAGTGCACGCCCTGTGGTCCACCGGTGACCAGTGGGCCCTGCTGCCGCCGGTGCTGCTCGCCCTGGTGCTCAGCACCGCGATCGGCATGGAGCGCGAGGCCGGGGCCAAGAGCGCGGGCCTGCGGACACATACCCTGGTCGGGGTCGGTTCCGCGGTGTTCATGCTGGTCTCGAAGTACGGTTTCGCCGATCTGCTGAGCACCGAGCACGTCGCGCTCGACCCGTCGCGGATCGCGGCGCAGATCGTGTCCGGGATCGGGTTCGTCGGCGGCGGGCTGATCTTCGTGCGCCGGGACGCGGTGCGCGGGCTGACCACCGCGGCCACCGTGTGGGTGGCGGCGGCGGTCGGGATGGCCTCGGGTGCCGGGCTGCCGGTGCTCGCGGTGGCCACCACGATCGGGCTATTCGTGATCACGCGAGGTTTCCCGCCGCTGGCGAAATTCGTCGCGCGGCGTCGCAAGGAGCCGCCGATCGTGCGGCTGAGCTACAACGACGGGCACGGCGTGCTCCGCAACGTCCTGGAAACGTGCACCGGGCGCGGCTGGATCGTCGTGCGGGTCGCGGTCGACCGGGAAACGGTTTCCGAGGAAGGACAACGGGTCGCGGTGGTCACGCTGTTGCTGGACGGCCGCGGTGATCTTGCCGACCTCACCGCCGAACTCGCGGAGCTGCCCGGGGTGCGCAGCACCGCCACGGGCGCGGAGGATCCGGTCGAGGAATAACCGGCACGGGCGCGATCGCCCGGGATACGGCACACTGGTGGCAGCCGAAACCCCGGTACCGCAACGAAAACACGCGGCCGAGGAGAAACCATCCAAATGGGAGGTGAGCATGATCCCCGGTGGTGGCGAGGAGAAAGCCCGCTCAGCGACCGGCTTCGACCTGGCGTGGCGCGGTTTCCATCGTGGCCAGGTCCGGGAATTCGTCGAGCTGGCCGAAACCGAGCTACGCCGGAGGACGGCCGAACGCGACGAGGCGCGGCGCCAGGCGGCCCGGCTGGCCGAGGAGAACCGCGAACTGCGCGCGCGGATCGACCGGATCAGCCGCACCCCGATCGCGCCGGACGCGTTGCAGGAGCGTTCGCGGCGGATGATCGAGCTCACCCGCGAAGAGGCCGCGGAAATCACCACGCGGGCGCGGGAAAAGGCCGAGCAGACGCGGCGGGACGCCGAGTTGGAGGCCGTTGAACTCACCCGGCGGGAGCGCAAACTGGTCGCCGACGCCGAAGAGGCCTCGCGCCAGGCCGAGCAACGCCGCCGCGAGCTGGACGAGGAGGCCGCCGCGCGGCGCGCGCGTCTCGAAGAGGATTTCACGCGGGCGATGGCGCTACGGCGCGCCGAGGCGATGCGAGAGCTGGCCGAACGCGACGCGGCCGCGAAAGCCGAAGCCGAACGGCGGGTGCGCGAGGCCGGGGCCCGCGCGCAGAAGATCGTCACCGAGGCCGAGGCCAAGGTGGCCGCGCTGGAAGACGTCCGTGCCCGGCTCGCCGCGAGCCTCGCCGGCTGCCGTGACCTGCTGTCGAAGGCCAATGCCGCGCTCGATCCCGAGCCCGGCGCGGAGAAACCCGCGGTGCCGGTCCAGCGGATCAAACCGGTCGCCGCGCTCACCGACGTCGCGGGTGGCGGCTGATTCCGGCTTGTCCCCGGGCCGCTGTCCCCGGATCATCGGTGGATCTCGGCGAAAGTGGGGGCTTCGTGCGGCTGAATTCGGTAACGGCCGGTGTGGCGCTGGCCGGTGCGCTGTGCGCGAGCACGCTCACCGCCTGCGGAAGCGGCCAGGGGCTGACGATCACCCTGTACGTCAACCCGCAGAACAACCTCCAGCACGTGGTGGACGCCTGCTCGGCGGCGTCGGGCGGGCGGTACCGGATCGAGTACCACAAGCTGCCCCGCGGCGCGGACGGCCAGCGTGAACAGCTTGTACGCAGGCTCGCGGCCGGCGACACCTCGCTGGACGTGCTGGGCCTCGACGTCACGTGGGTGCCGGAATTCGCCGAGGCGGGCTGGGCCGAGCCGTGGACCGGCGCCGCCGAGGCCGAGGCGACCCGCGACGTCCTGCCCGGCCCGTTGTCGACCGCGCGCTGGAACGGCAGGCTCTACGCGGCCACGAAACACACCAACGTCCAGCTGCTCTGGTACGACGACCGGATCACCGCCACACCGCCGAAGACGTTCGACGAGATGATCGCGCAGGCCGGGCGGCTGAAGGCCGAGGGGAAACCGTCGTCGATCCTGTTCACCGGCGCCCAGTACGAGGGCCTCGTCGTCTTCTACAACACGCTCGTGGCCTCACAACGCGGTCACATCCTGTCCGACGACGGCCGGTCCGTGGTGCTGGACGACGGCGCGGTCCGTGCGCTGGAGCTGCTGAAGAAGCTGACGACATCCGGGGTCACCGACGCGTCGCTGGCGAGTCAGAAGGAGGACGAGATCCGGCAGGCCTTCCAGCGCGGGCAGGGCGCGTTCGAGCTGAACTGGCCGTACATCCTCGCCTCCTACGCCAAGGAGAAGCCGCGCGACGTCGGGCATCTGCGCTGGGCGCGGTTTCCCGAGGTGCTGCCGGGGACGCCGAGCCGGGTCACGATCGGCGGATTCAACTTCGCCGTCAGCAGCTACTCGAAGCACAAGCCCGAGGCGTTCGAGGCCGCGTTGTGCCTGCGTAGTCCCCAGAACCAGAAGTACCAGGCGATCGAGGACGGTCTCGCTCCCACCACCCGATCGGTGTACGACGACGCGACACCGCTCGATCCGGCACAACCGCGGTCGACGATCGCCGCGCGGTTCCCGATGAAGGCCGACATCCTGGCCGAACTCTCCGACGCCGCCGTCCGCCCGCTCACACCGGCGTACCAGAGCTTGTCGACGGTGATCTCGAAGGTGCTTTCGCCGCCGTCGGACATCGACCCGCCCGCTGCGGCCGCCGAGCTGCGCGAACGGCTCACGAACGCGCTGAACTCGAAGGAGATCATCCCGTGACCCGCGTCCGATATCGTGGGTCAGATACTCCGGGTGGGTATACTGGGGGCAAGGAACGACAACGAAGGGGCCGGGTGGCATGGCGGGGTACAGCGGCGAACGGGAGGCCTACCTCAAGCGCCTGCGCCGGATCGAGGGCCAGATCCGCGGCCTGCAGCGGATGGTCGAGCAGGACAAGTACTGCATCGACATCCTGACGCAGGTGTCCGCGGCGACGAAGGCCCTGCAGTCGTTCTCCCTCGAACTGCTCGACGAGCACCTCGCCACGTGTGTGGTGCAGGCCGCCGCGGCCGGGGGCGAGGAGGCCGACCTCAAGGTCCGCGAGGCCTCCGACGCCATCGCCCGGCTGGTGCGTTCCTGAGCCGCCTCAGGTGATCACCCCGCCTCGGGCGGGGCCGGGCTCAGGTCCGCGGACAGCCAGTGCTCCGGGCGCAGGAAGACGGCCACGTGCTCGCCGAGCTGGGTCAGCTCGTACTCCACGTAGCCCTCGACCTGGTCCGGCGGCAGGTAGCGGGCGGCCATCTCGGTGGTCCGCTCGCGGCCGCCCGGCTCGATCCTGGTGACCGGCCCTTCCACCGAGACGTAGCGCACCGTCGGCTCCGTCCGCTGGACCATCAGGCTGAAGCGCCCCGCGGCCTTGATCGCCTTGGTTTTCCGCGAGTCCACCCCGGTGTTGATCCACAGTTCGCCGCCCGGCGTGTACTGATACCAGATCGGGACCGTCAGCGGCGCGCGCCCCGGTGCCTCCACCACCGCGAGCGCACCGACGTGCGGTTCGGCCAGGAACTGCTCTCGTTCTTCCACGGATAACGCCATGTCCCGACCGTAGCGGCGACCACCGACAATTCCGGGACGGTCAGTTCGCGACCGCGCGGAAGCCGCGCAGCCGCAGGCTGTTGGTCACCACGAACACCGAGGAGAACGCCATCGCCGCGCCCGCGAGCATGGGGTTGAGCAGGCCCAGCGCGGCCAGCGGCAGCGCCGCGACGTTGTAGGCGAAGGCCCAGAACAAGTTGCCCTTGATCGTGGCGAGCGTGCGCCGGGACAGCCGGATCGCGTCCACCGCGGACCGCAGGTCACCGCGCACGAGCGTCAGGTCGCCCGCCTCGATCGCCGCGTCGGTGCCGGTGCCCATGGCCAGCCCGAGGTCGGCCTGCGCGAGCGCGGCCGCGTCGTTGACGCCGTCGCCGACCATCGCGACCACCCGGCCCTCGCGCTGCAGCCGCCCGACGACCTCGACCTTGTCCTCCGGCATGACCTCGGCGATGACGTGCTCGATGTTCGCCTCGGCCGCGATCGCCTTGGCCGCACCCTCGTTGTCGCCGGTCAGCAGCACCGGCCGCAGCCCGAGCGCACGCAGTTCGGCGACCGCCTGCGCCGAGGTCGGCTTGATCGTGTCGGCCACGACGAGCACCGCGCGGGCCTCGCCGTCCCAGGCCACGAACACCGCGGTCGCGCCGCGCTGCTCGGCCGCGATCCTGGCGTCGTCGAGCTCGTCGCCGATCTCGACGCTCCACTGACGCAGCAGCGCCGCGCGTCCGGCGATCAGGGCCTTGCCCTCGACGATCCCGGTGACGCCCAGCCCCTCGGTGTTCCGGAACTCCTCGACGGCGGGCAGCGCGCCCACGCGCTCCGCGGCGCCATCGGCGATGGCCTTCCCGATCGGGTGCTCCGAGAAGTGCTCGACCGCGCCCGCGAGCCGCAGGACCTCGTCCTCGCTCGTGCCGCCGGTGACGTGGACCTCGAGCAGGCTCATCCGGCCGGTGGTGACGGTGCCGGTCTTGTCGAGCACGATCGTGTCGACGCGCCGGGTCGATTCGAGCACCTCCGGGCCCTTGATGAGGATGCCGAGCTGTGCGCCGCGACCCGTCCCGACCAGCAACGCCGTCGGCGTGGCGAGCCCGAGCGCACACGGACAGGCGATGATGAGCACCGCGACCGCGGCGGTGAACGCCGTGTCGGCCTCGGCACCGGTGGCGAGCCAGGCGACGAGCGTGCCGAGGGCGAGCAGGATCACCACGGGGACGAACACCGCGGACACGCGGTCGGCCAGCCGCTGCACCGCGGCTTTACCGTTCTGCGCCTGCTCGACCAGCCGCGCCAGCTGCGCGAGCCGGGTGTCGTCGCCGACCCGGCTCGCACGGACCACCAGCCTCCCGCCCGCGTTGACGGTCGCGCCGGTGACGGTGTCGCCCGGACCGACCTCGACCGGCACGGACTCGCCGGTGAGCATGCTCGCGTCGACGGCGGAACCGCCCTCGGTGACCACGCCGTCGGTGGCGATCTTCTCGCCGGGCCGCACGACGAACAGGTCGCCGACGCCGAGTTCGCCGATCGGCACCCGCCGCTCACGGCCGTCACGCAGGAGGACGACGTCCTTCGCGCCGAGTTCGAGCAGGGCACGCAGCGCGGCGCCGGAGCGGCGCTTGGACCGGGCTTCGAAGTAGCGGCCGGCGAGGATGAACGTCGTGACCCCGGAGGCGACCTCGAGGTAGATATCGGCGCCGCCGGCCCCGGGCTCGCCGAACAGTGCGAAGCCGTGGGTCATGCCCGGCATCCCGGCCATGCCGAAGAAGAGGGCGTACAGCGACCAGAGGGTGGCCGCGGCGACACCGAGCGAGATCAGGGTGTCCATCGTGGCGGCGCCGTGGCGCAGATTCGTCCACGCGGCGCGGTGGAACGGCCACGCACCCCAGGTGACGACCGGTGCGGCCAGGGTCAGCGAAAGCCACTGCCAGTTGGTGAACTGCAACGCGGGGACCATGGCCAGCAGGATCACCGGGGCGGAAAGCGCCGCGGACCCGATGAGCCTTTCCCGCAGCGGGCGCGTCTCGTCTTCGGGCGCGGCGGCCTCGGCCTCCGGCTTCTCGGGCTGAGGCGCCTTCGCGGTGTACCCGGTGGCCTCGACGACACCGATCAGCTCGTCGACCGATACAGACTCGGGGTATTCGACATGGGCCTTCTCGGTCGCGTAATTGACCGAGGCGGACACCCCGTCCATCTTGTTGAGCTTGCGCTCGACCCTGGCCGCACACGAAGCGCAGGTCATCCCGCCGATCGTGAGCTCGACCCGGTGCGGCGCGGCCGTGGCGGTCATGGGACCAGCCGGTAGCCGGCCTCGGTCACCGCGGCCTCGACCTCGTCCCTGGTCAGCGGCGCCTCGCTGGTGACCTTCACCCGCCCGGTGGCGACGTCCACGTCGACCGAAGCGACGCCGGCGAGCTCGCCGACCTCTTCACGCACGGAGCCGGCACAGTGCGCGCAGGTCATACCCTCGACGGTGTAGGTGGCTTCGGTCATCGGACTCGGCTCCTCGGCACTCGGCGCTGGTTCCGCGGTGGTGATCACCGCCTACCGCCTTTATACCCCTCGGGGGTACGGGTTTGCCACCCCGCCCCCGCGCGGGACCTGGCTCCGGGCAAGGCAGACTTCCCGGTATGCGGAAGATCTACGCGATCGGGATCGGCGCCGGCGACCCGGAGCACCTCACGGTCCAGGCGATCGACCGGCTGAACCGCGTCGACGTGTTCTTCGTGCTGGAGAAGGGTGACGAGAAGGCCGATCTGGTCCGCCTGCGCCAGGAGATCCTGGACCGGTTCGTGACCGAGCCCGGATATCGCGTGGTGCGCGCCGCGGATCCGCCTCGCGACCGTGACCCCGAGGACTACCTGGCGGCCGTGGCGGACTGGCATCGGCGGCGGACCGACGTCTACGAGCGGATGATCCGCGACGAGCTGGCCGAAGGGCAGCACGGCGCGTTCCTGGTGTGGGGCGACCCGTCGCTGTACGACAGCACCATCACCCTGATCGAGGCCGTGCTGGCCCGCGGGACCGTGGCGTTCGAGTACGAGGTCGTGCCCGGGGTGAGCAGCGTGTCCGCGCTGGTGGCCCGGCATCGGACGACGATGAACCAGATCGGGACCGCGGTGCAGCTCACCACGGGCCGCCGCCTGGCTTCGGGCTGGCCCGAGGGCGTCGACGACGTCTTCGTGATGCTCGACGCGCAGACGACGTTCGACAGGTTCACCGACGCCGGGCTGGAGATCTTCTGGGGCGCGTACGTCGGCACGCCGGACGAGATCCTGATCTCCGGCCCGCTCGACGCCGCGCTGTCCGCCCGGATCCGCGGAACCCGCGCCGAGGCCCGCGCCCGGCACGGCTGGATCATGGACGTCTACCTGCTCCGCCGACGCCCCGCGTAGCCGCTAGCCGATCCCGACGGTCTGTCGTTCGGGTTCGATCACGGCCACGACGCGCTCCTGCTCGCGGGAGTACGGCGCACCGATGTACTTCGTGGACAACTGGTCGACGATCTCCCACCCCGCGTCGCCCTCGATCCATTCGACGACCCGCCCACGGATGACGACGGGCGTGAACGGGTTGTCGGCGGGCGCGATGGACAGCGCCACCCGGGGATCGCGGCGCAGATTCCGTGCTTTGCGCGAGCCGGGCCCGGTGATGATGACGATGCGTTCGCCCTGGGTACCGACCCAGACGGGAACCGTATGGGGCGAGCCGTCCGGCAGGACGGTGGCGAGGTGCGCGAGCGAGGTGCCCTCGAGTGCGTTGCGCACGTCGGGTTCAAGCATGGGTCTGCTCCTTCAGCGGTGGTTTGGTCGTGTCGAATTTCGGGACGAAGCCGGTGGCGAGGATCATCGGAGTACCTCGTAGTGAAGATGGGTCACGCCGGGCGCCGGGACGGCTTCCAGCAGGCGGAGGCGTACGTGCTCCGGGAGTTCCCGGAAGAAGCTGTGCCCGGCGCCCAGCAGGACGGGTACCTGGTGGAGGACGAGTTCGTCGACGAGTCCCGCCTTGAGTGCCTCGGTGACCAGGCCGCCGCCCATCAGGGCGACGTCCTTGCCGTCGGGCGTCACGGCGCGGGCCGCGGAAATGGCGTCCTCGACGCCGGTGGTGACGAGGGTCTGCGACGCGCTGATCTCGGGCAGGGGCCGGTGGCTGACGACGAAGAACGGCGCCGTCGGATGCGGGCCGCCCCCGCCGAAATGGCTGGAATGCTCGTAGGTGGTGCGTCCCGCGATCACCGCTCCCACTCGCGCGGCGAAGGTGTCGAAGACCCGGGCGCTCGGCTCGCTGAGCTTGAACCCGTCGAGCACCCGGCTCGGTGTGTCCCCATTGAAATACCAGTCGAACAGCATCGGCGCGTCACCGAGACCGCGGCCGAATTCCTTTTCGCCGTCGGGAGTGCGACCACTGATGAAGCCGTCGACCGAGACGGCGAGTGCGCTGAAGACCTTGCTCATCTTTTGTCCTTCGCTGGTGATCAAATGGCTTGCGGGAAGTCGAAGAACCGGCGCGGGTCGTAGGCATTCTTGATCGCTGCCAGCCGAGGGTAGTTGCCCGCGTGGTACGCCGCGGCCCCATCGCCGAGATCGGGGTCCGGGAAGTTGGGGTAGACCCGCCCCGAGCCCTCGGCATGGGCAGTCGCCCAGGAACGGCAGGCCCACGGGTCGGCCGCGTCGGCGATGTGCTCGAGCAGGAAGCGCTCGCCGCGGTGGGCGAACGCGGTGGCGTCCTCGGCGAGCCGGTTGTAGGCCCCGCCCATCGCGGTGAAAGCGAGTTCCCGCCTGCCCACGGTCCTCGGCTCGTCGAGCTGGGTCAGGAGCGAGGCGAGAGTGCTGCCGGACAACGCGTGGGAGAAGAACTCGGACCGGATCCGCAGGGCGCGTTCGGGCAGTTCCCGCGGGTCCAGATCGGCGAAGGTGTCTTTCAGGCGGGAGTAGGGCAGATCGGCGCGCAGGTCGATGTCCGCCGCCTGATCGGTGAACCCTCGCAGCAGTTCCCGGGTCGTTTCCTCCCCGAGGGTGGACGCCCCGAAAAGGACGGCCTGGACCGGAGTGCCGGGCTCGGACACCAGGGTGAGGTTGACGGTGAGCTCGTCCGGGGCGTCGGGGGCCCAGGCTTGCCAGGCGGCGGCCAGCTCGTCGAGGGCGATGCCCGACCAGCGCGCCTCGATGCGGGTGGTCGTCGGCTCGGGGACGGTGTCGAACCGCAGTGCCGTGACCACCCCGAACTGGCCGCCACCCGCGCCCCGCAGCGCCCAGAACAAGTCCGGTTCGCGATCATGGTCGCACTCCACGACACTGCCGTCCGCGAGCACGACCTGTGCGCCGACGAGTCGATCGCAGGTCAGCCCGTACTTCCGCCCGAGAAGCCCGATCCCGCCGCCGAGGGTGAGACCGGCGATGCCGACGCTCGCGCCGCATCCGGCCGGCAGGGTCCGGCCGTAGATGTGCAGCGCCGAGTACACCTCTCCCAGGCGAGCACCGGCGTGGATCGTGGCGAGTCCGTCATCAGCGACGGAGACGCCGTCGAGACTGGACAAGTCGAGCACGATCCCGTCCGTCGACGATCGGCCCGCGAAACAGTGCCCGCCACCGCGCGGAACGACGCGGTCGCCGGTGGCCGCCGCGTAGGTGATGGTGGCGACGACGTCCGACACCGAACGGCACCGGACCACCAGCCGGGGACGCGTCTCCCGGTAGGCGGCGTTGACCGGACGGCGGATCGCTTCGTAGCCCGGCGAACCGGGGTGGAACGACTCGCCGTCTAGTGCGGCGCGGAACTCGGTCAGGTCGGGCACGAGGACGAACTCTATGAGCGACGTGACAACGATTCTTGAACAAATCGCGCATGGTCAGATTCGGAGCGGCGGCCTGCTCCGGGTGATCAGGAAGGGCTGGTAGGACGCCGCGTGCTCATGGCCGCAGGCGCACCGGTCGATGTCGCCGCCGAGGAGCTGCCGAGGGGTGAGGCCGGTCAGGCGGAGACATTCCCGGCTGAGATGTGCCTGGTCGGCATATCCCACGTCGACCGCCAGGCCCGCCATGCCGTCCGCACCGCGCCGCCCCGTCGCCACGGCGCCGGCCTGGGCCAGTGCGAGGAACCCCTGGAAGCGCAACGTCCGCTGAAGGACCTTGGGACTCACGCCTACCGCGTGCAGGCAGCGGCGGCGCAGTTGGCTGGTGGAGAGCGCCAGATGGGTGGCCAGGCTGTCGAGGTCGACGGGGTGCCACGGCATCAGCGCCCGCACGGCTTCGCCGACCAGCGGATCCACGCGGACCGCACGGCGAAACTCCTGGACGAGGTGGGCTTGCAAGACCATGAGCGCGCGCTCGGGCGCCCCGGACGAGGCCATCTCCTCGACGAGACGGTCCGCTGTGCTTCCCCACAACTCCGCCAGGTCGACGCGCTGATCCACCAGGTCGTCGAGCACGGCCGGCAGGGACGGCGCGGTCCCCGGCTGGAACCGCACACCGACGATGGTGGTCCGCGGCGGAATGACCTCGATCGCCGGACCGGTCAGCGGACCGACCAGCCGAGGACGTCCACCGAGCGGAAAATGGATCTCGACCCCGCCCGTGGGCAGGTGTCGCTGCACGTACGCGGCCGCGCCGGTGCGCTGGATCCAGACTGTCCGCACCACGCCCGCCAGTTCCGGCGCCGGCGCACGCTCGACGTACGACTCCATCACGGTCACCCTCGCACCGAACCGTCCGAACGGGACTGACGTCAAGACCTGGTGGGACACGGCTTGGGGCACTTGCCCGCCGCCGGTGTCGTGAACGCTCCGTTCAGGACGGTGAATGTCGCGTACGCGTCGTTGGCGACACTGGGTTTGGTGGTGTGTGGTGAGGGGCTGTGTCCCGAACGCTCCGTTCAGGACGGTGATCGTCGCGAACGCATCGTTCGTGACACTGGGTTCGGTGGCGTGAGGTGGGGGGTATGTCGCGAACGCTCCGTTCGAGACGATGATCGTCTGGTGCGCGTCGTTCGCGGCATCGGTCCGCTGGCGTGCGAGGTGAGGGGCCTGTCCCGAACGCTCCGGTCGGCAAGTCCGGGCTCTCCCGCGGCCAGGCGGTGGCAGGTCCGTGAGGGCCCCGGCCCCTCTCTAGGAGGCCTTTCCGCGGCTGGCTCTCGGTGAGTGATTCGAGGTCCGCGCAGTGGTCGACGGGAGTGTTCACGGCATGGCAAATAGCGGTAGGGCCCCGGGAGACCCCCGTGATGGTTATCCACGCGCACCACCCCAACGACACA
>NZ_JBHYIQ010000059.1:0-62546 GCF_042739895.1 Amycolatopsis sp. NPDC059021 | reverse complement strand
TGGGCTTGTTATTTGTGTAATAAGACACTGTATACCCGTGCTTTGTCGGCGGCAGCGACAGTTGTGTATACGAGACAGGACCGTAAGGGACGACCAAACAAACGCGCGCCCCGCGATCGTGCGGGGCGCGCTGTCAGCGGAAGGAACCGCCGATCACGTCCAGGTGGCCGCGCAGCTCTGCACGCAGTCCTGCGAGCGGTACACCGAGTCCGCGGTCTTCCCGCCGAGCGCGGTGAGCTGGTCGAGGTGTTCGTTCGCGGCTTTGTGGTACACGCCGTGCCGCGCCACCATCGCCTCCCCGTTGCCGTCGGAGAAGAAGGACGCGTTGGCGTCCTTGGCGTGCTGGTACACGTCGGTGAACGACCCGCTGTCGAGGCCGCCGGTCTTCCGCATTTCCTCGACCTGGCCCAGCACCGGTTCGAAATGCATCAGGATCTGGTCGTTGGACATGTTTGTCTCCTTTCCCTTGTGGAGAACCGATCAGACGTTCATGGCGGTGCTGATCGCCCCGCTGTCGATGTGGAAGTCCCCGGCCGAGGCGAGCATGCGGCCGTTGTCGGAATCGTTCTCGAAGTACCTGGTCGCCGAGGACACCATGGTGTCGGCCAGGCCGTCCCCGGTGGTGGTCAGCCCCTTGTTCTGGCTGAACCGCTCCGGTTCGATGCCCTGGAACATGCGGCCGCCCTGGCCCTTCCACACCGCTTCCAGGCCGGTGTTGCCGCCGTTGAGGCGGGCGTTCCGGCCCGCGATGTCCTCGCAGTGCTGACGCCAGTTGTCGGCGACCCGGCGCATCTGGTCGGGATCACCGTTGATGAAGTCGAAACCTGACATATCACCCTCCGTTCCGTTACCGTGAGGGCGTTTCCCGGCAGGCCGGGGCGCGTCCTCACCGTGCCGACGCTAGTTCGCCGGGACGGCCGATCCGGCCGCACGGCACGTTCCTGCCACGAGGGCCGGCTCCGCTCCCGCGTGACCGACGATGTGGGTATGGCGACTGTCCTGGTCAAGCGGCCCGCCCGGAAGCAGGCCCCGGAAATGCCCGCCGGCGAACTGATCCTGCAACCGCCGCCCGCGATCCCGGCCCCGCCGGGGCGGCAGTGGGCGCAGGTGTTCATGGTGCTGCCGATGGTCGCGATGATGGCGTCGACCGTGCTGCTGTATTCGGGCGGCATGGCGGGCGCCGCGCGGTTCGCGGTCTACGGGCTGATGGGTGTCGGGATGCTCGGGATGATCGCCGTCGGCGTCCTGCAGGGCGGTGGCCCGAGCAAACGCGAAATGGGGCAGGCACGGCGCAAATACCTGCGGCACCTGTCCCAGCACCGGTTGCGGCTCCGCCGGGCGGTGCGCCGTCAGCGCGCGGCCTTGGACTACCTGCATCCGGAGCCGACGGCGTTGTGGTCGCTCGTGGCGAGCTACCGGCTGTGGGAGCGCCGCAAGGAGGACGAGGACTTCGCCGTCGCGCGGATCGGCCGTGGCGCGCAGGGCCCGGCGCTGACGCTCGTCGCCCCGGACACCCTGCCGCTGGAAGAACTCGAGCCGCTGTCCGCCTTGGCGCTGCGCCGGTTCCTCACGACCTACAGCACCGCCGACGGGCTTCCGCTGGCGATCGCCGTCAACGGGTTCAGCCGCGTCTACCTTCAGGGAGACCGCGAGGCGGCGCTGGGCATGCTGCGTGCGGTACTGGCCCAGCTGGCCGTCCTGCAGTCACCCGAGGATCTGCGCGTCGCGGTCTGTGTGAGCGAGGACCGCCGCGCCGACTGGGAATGGGTGAAGTGGCTTCCGCACGCCCTGCACCCCGTGCGCTCCGACGCGCTCGGTCCGCTGCGCCTGGTCGCCCCGTCCATTTCCGCGCTGGAGTCGATCCTGGAAGAGGAACTGGGCGCGCGCCCGCGGTTCGACCCCGCGGAACAGGTCAGCGTGCCCGGTCCGTATCTGGTCGTCGTCCTGGACGGCGGGATGTCCGCCGGATCCGATCACCTGATGACCGGCGGCGGCGTCGAGGGCGTCACGGTGGTCGATCTGACCACCGCTCCGCCGCGGGCGCTGGACCGGTCCGCGGTGGTGCTGGAGGTGGCCGACGACGGCACCCTGTCCAGCCGGACGGCCGAGGGGAACACCCGCCTCGGCGAGGCGGACTTCTTCGACCCGGTCGCCGCCGAAGGGCTGGCGAGGCAGCTCGCGCCGCTGCGGCTCAGCTCCGGCATCCGGGGGGACGCGCCGATGAGTTCCGAACTGGGCCTCGCCGAATTGCTGGGACTGGGCGATCCCTATGACCTCGACCCGGACGAAACGTGGGTGCTGCGGCCGAATCGGGACCGGCTGCGGATCCGGTTCGGCATCCAGGAGGACGGCACGCCGATCGACCTCGACCTGAAGGAATCGGCCCAGGAGGGCATGGGCCCGCACGGTCTGCTGATCGGGGCCACCGGCTCCGGGAAGTCGGAGCTGCTGCGGACGCTCGTGCTGGCGCTCGCGGTCACGCATCCGCCGAGCTCATTGAACTTCGCGTTGATCGACTTCAAGGGCGGCGCGACCTTCACCCGGCTGGACAAGCTGCCGCACACGAGCGCGGTGATCACGAACCTGGCCGAGGAACTCCATCTCGTCGACCGGATGACCGACGCGATCAACGGCGAGCTGATCCGGCGTCAGGAACTGCTGCGCGCGGCCGGGAACTTCTCCTCGCTGCGTGACTACGAGAAGGCCCGTCAGGCGGGCGCGCCGCTGCCCGAGGTGCCCACCCTCGTGGTGATCTGCGACGAGTTCTCGGAACTCCTTTCCGCCAAGCCGGATTTCATCGACATGTTCGTCCAGATAGGACGGTTGGGTCGTTCGCTCGGCGTGCACCTCCTGCTCGCCTCGCAGCGGCTGGACGAGGGCAGGCTGCGCGGGCTGGAAGGCCACCTGTCCTACCGGATCGGCCTGCGGACCTTCTCCGAGATGGAGAGCAGGGCCGTGCTGGGCGTCCCCGACGCGTTCAAACTGCCCAGGGCGCCCGGAAACGGCTTCCTCAAGATCGGCACGGAGTCGATGGTGCGGTTCCGCTCCGCCTACGTCTCCGGTGTGCACCGGCGGATCAGCCGGTCCGGCACGTCCGTCAGCGCGCCGGAACACCTGGCACTGCACGAATACACCACCGCCTACCACGCGCCGGCGCTCGAGGCCGAGGACACCGCCGCCGAACCCGTGCCCGATCCCGACACCGCGATCGGCGAGACGCTGCTGGACATCATGGTCGATCAGCTGGTCGGCCGGGGCACGCCCGCGCACCAGGTGTGGCTGCCCCCGCTGGACGAGCCGCCGACCCTGGACCAGCTGTTGCCCGAGCTGGTCACGCATCGCGAGCGCGGGCTGACCGCCAATTCGACCGAGCTGGCAGGCGCGCTGCGTCCGGTGCTCGGCATCGTGGACCGGCCGTTCGAGCAGCGGCGCGATCCGCTGACCCTGGACCTGTCCGGGGCGGCGGGCCACGTGGTGGTGATCGGCGGGCCGCGAACCGGCAAGAGCACCGCCCTGCGCACGCTGATCCTCAGCCTCGCGCTCACCCACACCCCGCGCGAGGCGCAGTTCTACTGTCTCGACTTCGGTGGCGGCACGCTCGCCGCGCTGGACGGCCTGCCCCATGTCGCCGGTGTCGCGGGCCGGCTGGACACCGGCGCGGTCCGCCGTACCGTCGCCGAGGTCGCCACGCTGCTCGCGCAACGCGAACGGCGGTTCGCCGAGCACAAGATCGACAGCATCGCCACCTACCGGGCGAGGAAGGCGGCCGGCGAATTCGCCGACGATCCGCACGGCGACGTGTTCCTTGTCATCGACGGCTGGCTGACCCTGCGCAACGACTTCGACCAGCAGGAGGACCTGGTCGGCGACATCGCCGCGCGCGGGCTCGCCTACGGCGTGCACGTGGTGGCGGGCTGCTCCCGCTCGTTCGACCTGCGGATGAACGTCCGGGACCTGTTCACCAGCAGGCTGGAGCTGAAGATCGGCGATCCCATCGACTCCATCATCGACCGGCGCGCCGCGATGGGCGTGCCCGCGGACTGCCCCGGCCGGGGACTCGCGATGAGCAAGCACCAGATGCTCGTCGCCCTGCCGCGCATCGACGGCGTGACCGGCGCCGGAGACCTTGCCGACGGGATCGGCGGCCTGGTCGAGGCGATCGCGCGGGCCTGGCCGGGCGAGGCCGCGCCACCGGTGCGGCTGCTTCCCGGGGTGTTCCCCCACGAGGAACTCCCCGCCGCCGATGTGCGGACCGGGCCCGGCGCGGGGCTCGCGGTCGGCATCCACGAGCACGACCTTTCGCCGATGCGGCTGGATTTCGCCAAGGACCCGCATTTCTTCGTGCTGGCCGACACCGAATGCGGCAAGACCTCGTTCCTGCGGGTACTGGCCCGCCGCATCTGCGCGGCACACACCCCCGAACAGGCCAGGATCGTGCTCATCGATCACCGCCGGGGACTGCTCGGCGAGATCCCCGGCGAGTACCTGCTCGGGACCGGCACCAACGACGCGCACAGCATCGCCCTGATGAACGAGGTGGTCACGGCGATTTCCCGGCGGCTGCCGGGACCGGACATCACGCCCGAGCAGCTGCGGGCCCGGAACTGGTGGCAGGGGCCGGAAATCTTCGTGCTCGTCGACGACTACGACATGGTGGCCACGCACAAGGACCATCCGCTGATGCCGCTGCTCCCGCTCGCCGCGCAGGCCTCGGACATCGGCCTCCGGGTCGTGCTGGCCCGCCGCTCCGGCGGTGCGGGCAAGGGGTTGTACGAGCCGTTCCTGAACCGGCTGCGCGAGGTCGGCGCGCCCGGTCTGATGATGTCGGGCGACCGGGACGAGGGACCGCTGCTCGGCGGGATGCGTGCCCAGGTGCTGCCGCCCGGCCGCGGCTGGCTGGTCGACCGGCGGGGGAACAAGGGCCTGGTGCAGCTGGCCTGGCAGCCGCCACGGGACTAGCGCGGGGATCGCGGCGGCGGATGGCGGGTTCCTGCCGCCGCCCGTCCGGCGCGCCCCCGCGGTGTTTGAGTGGACAGCGACGAGTCGAGTCAGGAGCGCATGATGGCACCACCGGACAAAATGGACGGTATCCCGAAGGCGATGCTGCGGTTCGCCGACAACGCGGTGAGCCTGGCGCGGGACGCACTGCCCAAGGAGGTCGCAGGCCGGGGCGGCGGGCAGTGTGGTGGCGGGATGAACGGGCACGAAGAGGTACTCGCCGCCGACAACGAGACCACTGTCCAGCTCTACGAGTTCCTCACCCGGTTCAAGGAAGCCACGAGCGCGCTGGGTCTTTTCGCGCACAAGGCCGGAACCTCCTACCACTTCACCGATGACGCCAACCAACGCGACATCGCCAGGGCCGCGTTCGACGATTACACCCGGACCGCCTTCGCCGGGATGACCGGCGAGGGCCTGCCCCGGGTCCTGCCCTCCCTCGAATCCCCTGGCAACGAGTAGGCCATGATCGACTACCGTTCCCTCTCCCTCGACGAACTCCACACCATGATCGTCACGGAAGCGGAGCAGCACGCCCCGCTGCTCCATTCGGCGGCCGCGATGTGGAAGGCGAGCCGCGTCTGGCTGGACTCGCGGGCCGGGCTGCTGGCGAGCCTCCGGACCACCCTCGGCGAGTCCTGGAAGGACCTGGCGGGCACCACCTTCGACAGCGAGGTCGGCAAGGTGGTCGCCGTCGCGCGGTCCTGGACCGACGGCGGGATCACGCGTCCCGAATCGGGGGCGCCGTGGGCGACCACCGCCACCATGGACGACATCGACCGGGCGCTCACGTCCCTCGCGGACGGCATCTGCAACGTCCGGCGCTACGTGGACGACCGGGTGCAGACGCTGCCCGCCAACGCGTCGGACAAGGACAAGACCGATACCAGGGACGCGGTCGCCTGGGCGATGAACCTGCTGACCCCGGCGTACCACGACGCGGCCGCCAAGCTGCGCGCGGCGACCGGAAGGTCCCTGTCCGGGGTGCCGCTGGCCGCGGTGCCCTCGTCCGGACCGGCCGACACGCCGGGCCCAGGGCCGGGCCCGGCGCCCGGGGTGTCGGATTCGGGCGGTGCCGACCCGAACGCGGTGAACCCCGGGGAAACCCCCGGCCCGCAGAACGCTCCCAACCCCAACGATCCCGGCAAGACCAAGGAGAATTCCCCGGAATCCCCGCTCGTGACCGCGAAGAACGCGGTGGACGTGGCGAGCAAGCTGCTCGACCTCGCCAAGAACGCGTCCGGGGGAACCGGAAACGTGCCCAGCCCCATCGGCGGCACGTTCGACCCGGCGGACCTGTATCACCCCATCGATCCCGCCGCCGTCGCTGATTCCCTTGTGCCGCAAGCGGATCCGGGACTTCCCGGGCTGGCCTCGGCCGGTGGTGGGGGAGTCGGCGGCGGGGGACTCGGTGGGGGCGCGGCCGGGCTCGGCGGTCTCGACGGTCTCGGCGGAAACCCGGTCACGAACCCGGCGCAGCCGCCGTCGCCCGGCGGCGGGACCGCCGGTGGCGCGGCCATCCCGGCGGCCTCGGCCTCCACGGGCGGCACGGGAACCGGCGGCAGCGGGGCTGTGCCGCCGATGTATCCGCCGCAGTCCGGCGCGGGGCGCGGGGCTTCCGGCGGTATCCGGCCAGGGGCGGCCGAACAGGTCAACGCCGTCCGCTCGCGCAAGCCCGGCAGCGGAGCCGGGGTCGTCCTGTCCGGCCGGGAAGGGCAGGGCGGCAAGGGCAGGAACACCAAGGAAACCCCGGCCCTGGCGAAGGCCACGAAGCCGAAACCGAAACCACCGCCGGCCGTGCCCAGCGAACCCGTCGAAGTGCTCGACGAAGAGTTGTGGCGCGTCGGCCCGTCCGGCACCGAACGCAGTTACCGAACCTGAGGAGGGGCAGATGTCCGACGCTTCGTTCATCAACGGCAACCCGGAGGCCATGGCCACGTTCTCCGCGCACACGAAGGCGCCCGCGCCGCCTGCGTCGCTCGGCAGGTTGCTGGGCGAACCGGCCGCACTGGCCGGGACGATCGAGGGAATTCTGATGGCCGTGCTGGACAAGGCCGCCACCGGGGTGGCCGGCGCCTACATCGCCAACACCAGCGAGGACATGACCACCATTTCCGCGAAGGTCAAGGCCGCCGCGGCGAAGTACAGCGCCACCGACCTGATCAACAGCATCGACCTGGCCACTTCCACGGTGAAGCTGGCCGACAAGGGCCTCGGCGTCGTGAAGCAGCTGTCCGGCGGCAGCGGTGGCGGGAAAACCCCGGGCACCGACGCGACGGGGACCACGCCGGGCGGCGGCGATCAGCAGGCGAGCACCCCCGGTACCACGTCGTCCGGCGGTTCGTCGGCGAATCACCCCGCGCAGAAGAGCGTCTGAAGAGGAGATGACCGGTGATTCCCTACAACGTGCTGCCGCCCGAGGCGCACATCGCGATGATCAGCGCCGAGCAGGCGCACATTCCCACGCTCCGCAGCGCGGCCGCCATGTGGCAGGAGGTGCATTCCTGGAGCCAGACCGCGGCCGCGGACCTGCGGCGGAACGCGGGTGACCTGACGCTGGCGGACTGGCGGGACAAGGCCGCGGATTCCTTCGAGGCCAAGGTCGGGCGGTCGATCGCCGACCTGACCATGTGGAGCGACCGGATCGCGGCGTCCCAGGTGACGACGCGGCTGAACGCACTGGCCGACACCCTGCCCGCGACGCAGCTGGCCGTGCAGGGTTTCTTCGACGAATACCTGGCGACGCGGATGAATCCGCTCACCTGGGGACTGGCCATCCAGGCCTGGCAGAACTCCGCGATGGCGATGAACACGCTGGGCGGGCACTATGACGGCGTCATGCTGTCGGTCTGCCAGGCCGCGGGCGCCACCAACCCGGCGGATCTCATCCCCAACTTCAACGTCTCTTCGGCCGACGCGGTCAAGACCGCCGACGCGGCCGTGAATCTGCTGACCGAGGTGCAGAGCCTCGCGCAGGCGGCCGGGATCGGCGGCAGTAGTAGTGGCGGCGGGACGTTGCCGAAGCTGCCCGACATTCCCGGTCTTTCGGACGGCACGCAGGCGGTGGGCTGGAATCCGCAGGACTGGGCGTCCTGGCAGGGGCCGTCACTGGCCGGGCTGGGGCCGGGCTCCCTGACCCCGGGTGATCTCGCCGCCGGTTCGGCAGGCGGACTGCCGGGCCTGTCCCCGGCCGGTTCGGCCCCGGGGCCGTCGGGTCTGCCGTTCGGGGCGCTCGGCGCGGCGAACAGCGGGCTCGGTGCGATCCCGGCGGTGCGGGCAGGGACGGGAAAACGCTCCGGCGCGGATTCCGGGGTCGCCTCGGGCGCCGCGGCCGGTTCGGCCCGGGGCAGCGCGGGTGGGATGGTGCCCCCGATGACGCCGCACAACCCGGCCTCCGGCTCCGCCGGAACCCTGCGCCCTGGCACCGCCGAGAACGCTGACGGCCAGTCGGCGGGCGGCAGGCGGAAGGCCACCGGCAACGACGGGGTGACGGCCGCGCTCCGCGGCCGGGCGGGCGGCACCGGCCAGGAGGGCTTCGCCCACCGCCCCTACAGCCTGAGCGAGTCGGGCACCGGCACGGTGGAGCTCATCGAAGCGAGCGACTGACCGGCTCGCGGTGACCCCGCCCCGCCTCGTCGCCCGGTCGCTCGACGAGGCGGGGTTCGTCCACTGTGGACCGTCGGCCGGCCTGTGCCGGACTCAGGACATGCTGACCGGGAAGCGCAGTTCGAAGATCGCGCCGCCTTCGTCGGCGTTGTAGACCGACAACGTGCCGCCGTGTGATTCGGCGACCCAGCGCACAATGGACAGTCCCAGCCCCGACGATCCGCCGGTGCTGGTGAAGCGGTCGAAAGCGTCTTCGGTGAGCGTGGTGTCGATGCCCGGCCCGTGGTCGGCGACGGTCACCGTGCCCCCGGCGACGGTGACGTGCACGATCGCGGGCGCGCCCGGCTGCCGCCCGTACCGCAGGGCGTTGTTCAGGAGGTTGCCGACCGCGCGCTGCACCAGCGCCGGATCGGCGTTCACCTTGGTCGGCGCGGCGGTGACGGTGACCTGCGCGCCGTCCGGCTCGGTGTCCTCGACGACGCCGGTCACCAGCTGATCCAGCCACACCGGCTGGATGCTCAGCTGTTCCACGCCCGCCGCGAGCCGGGCCCGCACCAGCAGATCGTCGATGATGCCGCCCATCCTGGCGGCCAGCCGGACCGTGCGGGGCAGCAGATCGGCCCGCTGATCCGGATGTGCCATCGCGGTCTCGGCGAGCGCGCGCAACGCGGCGACCGGCGTGCGCAGATCGTGCGCGGTCTCGGCGAGCAGCACCTCCTGCTGCTGCAAAGCCGCCGCGGCGGGCCGGATCGACCGCCCGGACAGCAGATGCCCCGCGAACCCGAGCGCGCCGACGAGCAGGACACAACTGCCGACCACGAGCAGCACGAACCGGGTGTGGTCCGCCGCGATAGGCCGGGTGTCCTTGACCGCGACCACCGCGGCGAACGGCTTGCCCGTCCGGTTGAGCAGCGGTTCCGCCCGGAACTGGACCAGCTCGCCGCCCGAGCCCTGCTGGTAGCCGGTCACGACTTTGCGGCCGCGCACGGCGTCGGTGGCGAGCCCGTCGAGCACCCGGACGTCCATCGGCACGCAGGTTCGCTGGGACACGTGCGGATCGAACGCGGCCGCGCCGCCGGGCAGGATCGCGAACTGCGGGCACTGCTGGTTCAGCACGTCGGGCTTGACGAGGTCGAAGCCGATGGTGCCGTCGAAGCTGACCAGCCTGCTGACCGAGGAGGTGACGCGCAGCAGGTCGGCGTCCATCTTCTCGGTGCCCTGCTTGCTGTCCTCGCTGATCATGAACCAGGCGAACGCGATCAGCCCGACGGCGTTGATCACGGTGAACAGCG
The DNA here is from genome assembly GCF_042739895.1 of Amycolatopsis sp. NPDC059021. NCBI lineage: Bacteria > Bacillati > Actinomycetota > Actinomycetes > Pseudonocardiales > Pseudonocardiaceae > Amycolatopsis > Amycolatopsis sp. NPDC059021. Next base: position 52,650 of record NZ_JBHYIQ010000059.1, on the reverse strand, counting down.
CGGTCAGGCCCCAGCGCAGCCTGCGCAGCCCGTCGGCCGAGGAGCGGCTCACAGCGCGCCGAGCCGGTACCCGAGGCCGCGCACGGCGTGGATGAGCTCCGGTTCCCGCAGCTTGCGCCGCAACCGTTTCACGACCGCGTCGACCACATTGGACATCGGATCGGTCTGGCTGTCCCAGCAGTGCTCGATCAGATCCGCCCGCGCCACGGTGTGCCCCGCCCGCACGAGCAGGTACTCCAGCACCGCGAACTCCTTGTTCGACAGGGTGAGCAGCACCCCGGCCCGGCGCACCTCGCGGCGCGCGCAGTCCATCACCAGGTCGTCGTGCCGCAGCACCGACGGCCGGTCGGCGCCGGCGCGGCGGCACAGGTTGAGCACGCGTTCGGTCAGCTCGGCCATCGCGAACGGTTTGACCAGGTAGTCGTCGCCGCCGTGCTCGAACCCGGCGACCCGGTCGGCCAGCGCGTCGCGCGCGGTGAGGAACAGCACCGGGGTCCGCCAGCCGTGCCCGCGTCGCGTGTGGACGTACCCGATGGCGTCCCCGTCGGGCAGCATCCGGTCGAACACCACGCAGTCGTAGTGCGTGGCGCCCAGCGCCCGGTCCGCGCCCGCGATGTCGCCTTCGGCGCCGACGTCGAGACCGGCCGCCCGCAGTTGCGCGGTCAGGGCGACCCGCAGATTCTCGTCGTCCTCGACGACCAACACCGTTGTCATCAAAACCTCATGTGCGCGGAGAGAAGGTGGGCGCATGCTCGGCAACGCTAACGCGTCGGCGAGCGTAGACCATCGGATCCGCGAGATCTGGCATGAACAGGCCGTCGCAGGGGCGGCGGGAAGAAGTAGAGGGGATGCGCCATGAACCAGCCGAGCAGGCTCAGCCTCGTCGAGAGCATCGCACCGGCGGGCTCCGGGGTCCGGGCGGGACAGGCGGGACTGGACGGGCTCGTGGCGTCGGCGGTCAGCGAGGTGCTGATCATGAGCGCCGACGCGAACTCCGGGCCGATCGGCGAGTTCCGCCGGATCGCCCACGCGAACCTGCGCGCCGGGGTGCGCTGCCGGGCGTTGTTCCCGGACTCGGCGCGGTTGTCGAGCACGCTGAGCGGGCTGTCGCTCGCCGGGGCGCAGGTGCGGACCGACGCCGAGGTCCCGATGGAGGCGCTGGTGATCGACCGCCGGTCCGTGGTGCTGCCGGTGGACCGGACCGGCACCGGGAACCAGACGGGCGTCGCGGTGTTCCGGCTGCCCGGCGTGGTCACCGCGACGGCGGGGCTGTTCGAACGGATCTGGCAGGCCGCGGTGCCGCTCGCGCCTGCCGAGCTGCCGGATCCCGACGACGAGCAGATGCTGACCGGCCGGGAGCGGGACCTGCTGGCCCTGCTCTGCTCCGGCAGCACCGACGAGTCGGCCGCGGCGCAGCTGGGCATTTCGGTCCGCACGGTGGGCCGGATGGTCGCCGACATCATGAACCGGCTCGGCGCGCGCAGCCGCTTCCAGGCCGGCGCGAAGGCGGTCGACCGCGGCTGGCTGATGGCCAAGGCGGGCTGATGGACCTCGCATCCGGCCGGACGCTGGTGGTCGCGGACCAGCCCGGCGCCTATCCGACCATCGGCGACGCGCTGGCCGACGCGCCGGACGGCGCGATCGTCACCCTCGCCGAGGGCACCTACCACGAGGTCCTCGAACTCGTCGGCCGCCGCGTCACGCTGCCCGCGGCGGACGGCGCGAAGGTACTCGTCGACGGCCGCGGCGCGGACCGGCCGGTGTTCGCGGCGCGGGGCGGTTCCCTTACCCTGCAAGGGATCGAGCTGTGTGCCGGGGACGCCCCGGCGATCTCCGTGCACGACGTCGCGTTCACCGCGCGCGACTGCGTCGTCTCCGGCGGGCGGGGCCCGGCGATCGACATCCGGGGGATGGCGGGCTTCGAAGTGACCGGCTGCGTCGTCACCACCGGCGAACAGGGCATCCTCATCGAGGGCGCGTCCGGCAGGCTGGAGAACACCACCGTCGAGGACGTGACCGGCGACGGCATCATCGTCGCGATGGCGGCCGATCCGGTGCTCCGGAACTGCGTGGTGACCGGCTGCGGGCTGCGCGGCGTGTACGTCTACCAGTACGGCAGGCCGGTCATCGAGCGGTGCGAGATCACGCGCACCGGCCACGAGGGCATCGCGGTGGCCCACCACGGCACGCCGGAGTTGCGCGACTGCACGGTCCGCGACACGCGGGGCGCCGGGATCGCGTTCGCCGCCGGTTGCGGGGGCAGCGTTTCCGCGTGCCGGGTGGAGAACACCGCCGAACCCGGCATCGCGATCGCCGAAGGGGCCACGACCACCGTGGCCGGCGGCGCGGACCCGGCGAGCGCCGGTGGCCAGGAACTGGACGAGCTGCTCGCCGAACTCGACGCCATGATCGGCCTGCCGGGGGTGAAGGCCGAGGTGCGTTCGCTGATCGACGAGCTGCAGGTCAACGAATGGCGCCGCCGGGCGGGGCTGCCCGTGGGCTCCACCGGGCACCATCTGATCTTCGCCGGGGCGCCCGGCACCGGGAAGACGACGGTGGCGCGGATCTACGGCAAGCTGCTGAAGGCACTGGGAGTGCTGCCGCGCGGGCAGTTCCGCGAGGTGTCCCGGCGCGACCTGGTCGGCCAGTACATCGGGCACACCGCGGAGAAGACCGCGGTGGTGTTCGAGGAATCCCGGGGCGGGGTGCTGTTCATCGACGAGGCCTACACGCTGTCCCGCTCGGCGGGCTCGGGTGGTGACTTCGGGCAGGAGGCGATCGACACGCTGGTCAAGCTGATGGAGGACCAGCGTGACGAGGTGGCGGTGATCGCGGCGGGCTACACCGGGGAGATGGCGGACTTCCTCTCGGCCAACCCCGGTCTCGCGTCGCGGTTCGGCAAGACGATCGAGTTCGCGAACTACACCCCGGACGAACTGCTGGGCATCATCCGCCGGATGGTGGAAGCCGGGGACTACGAGCTGGACCGGGCCGCCGATCCGGTGCTGACCGGGTTCTTCGAGCGGATGGTCGGCGAGGAGAACTTCGGCAACGCGCGCGACGCGCGCCGGTTGTTCGAAGGTGTGCGCAAGGCGCAGTCGCAGCGATTGCGGCAGCTCGGCCGGATCCCGGCGGTCGCGGAACTGCGCACTCTGGTCGTCGCCGACGTGGAGGCCGCGGCCGCACGCTAACGTGCGCGTGTGCGGGTGCTGGTGACCGAGGACGACGACAACTTGCGGGTGGCGCTCGACGCCGCCCTGCGCGGCGCTGGGTTCGCGGTGGACACCGCGGCCGATCTGCCGGGGGCCGACGAGGCGCTGTTCGTGAACGCCTACGACTGCGCGGTGTTCGACCGGATGCTGCCCTCGGGCGACGCGCTGTGGTACGTGCACCAGCGGCGGAACGCGGGCTGGGGAGTGCCGGTGCTGTTCCTGACCGCGCGGGACAGCGTGGCCGACCGGATCGACGGGCTGCGGCTGGGCGGGGGCGACTACCTGGTCAAGCCGTTCGCCATGCCGGAGCTGGTGGCCAGGGTGCGCAGCCTGTGCCGCGGCGGCCCGGCCGGGCCGCCGCCGACCATGATGCTGCGCTGCGCGGACGTCGAACTGGACGGCGGCAGGCACCAGGTGACCAGGGCCGGGGTGCTGCTCACCTTGACCCGCAAGGAATACCTGGTCCTGGAGCGGCTGATGCAGGCCGCCGGGCGGCCGGTGTCGCGCACCGAGCTGATCTCGTACGCCTGGGACGAGGCGGCGGATCCCGCGTCGAACGTCCTGGACGTCGTGATCGCCCGGTTGCGGCGCAAGCTCCGCGATCCGGTGCTGATCCACACCGTGCGCGGCATCGGCTACCAGATGAGCTGATCAGGTCACCGTCGGCCGGTTCGCGTACTCCTCGCGTTCCCAGGCCCGCGACGCGACGATCTCCTCCATCGCGGCGACGGCGGTGCCGACGTCGAGGTGGCGCAGGTACAGCGGGGCGAACCCGAAGCGCATGGTGTCGGGAGCGCGGAAGTCGCCGAGCACCCCGCGGTCGGCGAGCGCGCGGACGATGCCGTAGCTGTGTTCGTGGCGCAGCGCGACATGGCTGCCGCGCCGCTCGTCCCGCGGCGTCACGACTTCGACCCCGGCATCGCCGAGCCGGGCTTCCACGAGGTCCATGAAAAGCCCGGTCAGCGCGAGGCTTTTGGCGCGTACCTGGCCGAGATCGACGTCCTGCCACAGCCGGAGACCGGCCTCCAGCGGCGCGTAGGAGAGGATCTGCGGCGTGCTCGTCCGGAAGCGGTCGATCCCGTCGGCGGGCTCATAGCCGACGGTGAACTCGAACGGCGCGCGATGTCCGTGCCAGCCGGAAAGCGGCTGCCGCGCGGCCTCCTGGTGCCGCCGGGCGACGTAGGCGAACGCGGGCGATCCCGGGCCACCATTGAGGTATTTGTACGTGCACCCGACAGCGAAGTCCGCTCCGGCCGCGTCGAGTTCGACGGGAAGAGCGCCGACGCTGTGGCAGAGGTCCCAGACGACCAGCGCGCCGCACGCCTGTGCCTGCCGGGTCGCCTCGGCGAGGTCGGTCAGCGCGCTGGTGCGGTAGTCGACGTGGCTCAGCACCACCACCGCGACGTCGTCGTCCAGCGCGCCCGCGAGGTCCGGCGCGTCGCGGCCGATCAGCCGCAGCCGCTTGCCTTCCTGCGTGCCGAGCGCCCCTTCGATCATGTAGAGGTCGGTCGGGAACGCGTGGGCCTCGGCCACCACGACACCGCGTCCCGGCCGCATCGCGAGCGCGGCGAAGAGCACCTTGTACAGGTTGAGCGACGTCGTGTCGCAGACGACGACCTGGCCGGGCGCGGCGCCGATCAGCGGGGCGACCAGTTCGCCAACGGTGCGGGGTTTGTCGAACCAGCCCGCCGTGTTCCAGCTGCCGACGAGCCCGTCGCCCCACTCCTCGTCGACGACCTCGGTGACCCGCGCCCTCGCCGCTTCCGGCAGCGCGCCCAGCGAGTTGCCGACCAGGTAGACGACGTCGCGGGGCAGCCGGAACCGGTCCCGGAACGCGGCGAGCGGGTCGGCCGCGTCGAGTGCGGCCAGCGAGTCGTCGGTGGTGCTCATGGATTCCTTCCGGATGGGGGCGTTTCCCCGGTATACGGCATGGTCAGTCCAGCTCCGTGGCGCGGGTCTCTTCACGGGCTTCCACCAGCAGCCGCACGAAATCGGTGCCGCCGGTGCCCTTCGCCGTCCCGGACCGCTCGAACCGGCCGATGTAGCGGCCGGTCAGCCCGATGTGCTGGGCCCGCAGCTCGCTCACCGCGCGCACGCAGGCGTTGTAGGCGTCCGTCAACTGTGGACGGTCGCGGCGGCGCGCGGCGTAGCCGTGCACCGACGGGCCCGCTTCGAGATCGGTGAGGAACCGGCGGTGGGGGACCGGCATATGCTCGCGCATCCCGCGCAGGAACACCCCGGTCCGCTCGTGCGGATGCGGAATGCCCAGCCCGGCGTCGAAGGCCTGGATGAGGGAACTCTGCGCGGCGCTCGCGCCGGTCATCGTCCGCGGCTCGTCCCAGACGCCTTCGTAGACGACGCCCGGCGCGGGCCAGCCGGCGAGGAACGGCCGGACCCGGTGGTAGAAGGCGTGCGGATCGCACCACTTCTCCATGGCGAGGAACGCCCGGGTGGTCGTGGCGATGATCGGCTCGAGCGCGCGCAGTGCCGCGGTGAGGCGGTCCGCGTCGTCGGCCGCGACCGCGTGCTGTGCCGCGACGAGCAACGGCAGCGCGGGTGCCCCGGCGAGTTCGACGCCGACGGTGGCCAGGTAGAACCACTTCTCGTCGACGCCGCCGAGGAAGGTCACCTGCGTGTCGATGTTGGTCGGGCTCACCGGTTCGTCCGGCGCGAGCCGCCGCCAGTTGTTGACCACGGCGGAGTAGTGCGCGAGGACCGGCGGGCGGCCGAGCTCCTCGGCCAGCGCGCACCACGGAACGGCCAGCGCCGCCGGAAACCGTTCGGCGGCAAGGGGTTCCGCCCACATGTAGGCGTTGCCGAGGCACGACAGCAGCAGGAACGCGCGTTCGCGTTCGCCGGGGCCGTCGAGGTCGCCGGGCGCGAGTTCCGGCAGGGCGTCGACGGCGCCGCGCAGCCTGCCGGTCATGATCAGCGGGCCGAGGTCGCGGGCGATCCGCTCCCACGGCCGGTAGCGCGGCGCCAGCGCGGGCACCGGATCGGTACCGGGCACGAACCCGCGTTCGGCGTCGATGCCGTAGGACGCGAGGTCCCGCCCGACGGGCCGCGTGATCGTCTCGGTCATCTCGGTCCTTTCGTGGTCCTCCGCCGTCCACCTCAGCATCACCGCCGCACCGCCGCCGGGGGAACGGGCACCGGCACACTCTCGGGCGATATGGCAGTGTGATCGGCACAGTCCGGTCCGGATACTGGGAAACCGCTGGCCGGGGCCCGAAACGAGGAGAGCCGTGTCCACACCGCGCGACGTCGCAGCGCATCCGACCGCGGCCGAAATCGTCGACGCGCTGGGCCGTTCGGTGCTGCGGCTCGTCGTCGACGGGGGCGGCGGGCGGGCGATCCGCGAGGTGGCCATCCACGATCCGGCCGGCCCGTCCCGGCCGGGCAGCCTGCTGCTGGCCCCCGGCGTCACCGCCGAAGACCTGCCGGAACTGCTCGACGCCGTGGCCACGGCCGATCATCCGGCGATCGTCTGCCGGGCCCCGGTCCCGGCGGGCGCCGCGTTGCTCCGGGCGGCCCGCGAGCACGGCACGACGGTGCTCGAACTCGCCGCGGGCGCCGACTGGACCCGGCTGGCGGACGACGTGCGGGCCGTCGCCGCCGCGTGGTCGCCCGCCCGGCCGGACACCGCGGACGGACCGCCCGCCGACGACCTGTTCGCCTTGCTGGACGCGGCTTCCGTGCTCCTGGACGCGCCGATCGTGCTGGAGGACACCGCGCTCGCGGTGCTCGCGTGGTCGGGCAGGCAGGACGAGGCCGATCAGGAACGGGTGACCGGGATCCTCGAACGGCGTGCCCCGGGCTGGCTCGTCGACGCGCTGGAGGCCCGCGGCGATTTCGCGCGGCTGGCGGCGTCGGACGAGCCGTTGTTCCTCGGGCCGGCGTCGTCGCAGGCGAAGCCGAGGATGGCGGTCGCCGTGCGCTTCGGCGGCGAACTCCTCGGCTACCTCTGGGCCACGACCACCGGGGAACCGTTCGGGCCCGAACGCAGTGCCGACTTCACCGCCGTCGCCGGGGCGGTCGCGGCCTTTCTGCGCAGGCACGGCAAGGGAGACCGGCCCGCCACTCCCGACCTCGTCTCCGCGCTCCTGCACGGCGACGACCCGGACGAAGCCGCCCAGCGGCTCGGCGTCCGGAACGCGAAGCTGACCGTACTGGTGGCGCGGTCGGCAGCCGCGGTGGAGCCGGACGAATCCTGGGCGGAACGCCGCCGCGTGCTCGACCCGCTGACGTTGCACCTGGCGATCGGCCATCCCCGCGCGGTCACCACGTTCGACGGCAACGCCGCCTACGCGCTGCTGCCGTGGCCGTCCTCGATGACCGCGGCCGCCGCGGTCGCCGGGACGAAACGGCTCGCCGAAGGATTCGCGCGCCGGGCCGGCCGCGGCGGTGACCTCGTGCTGGCCGTCGGGAGCGTCGCCTCGTCGCCCGACGAGGTGGCCGCCGCGAAGGAGGAGGCCGACCTCGTCCTGCGTGCGCTGGCGGACCATCCGGCCGCGCCCGAGGTCGCCACGTTCACCGACATCCAGGCGACGTTCGCGCTGTCGGCCTCCGCGCGGGCGCTGGCCCGCGCCGGGCACCGCCTGCGCGGCCCGGTCGACGTGCTCGCCGGGCACGACGCCGAACAGCGCACGGAACTCGTGCCGACGCTCCGGGCCTACCTGGATCTCTTCGGGGACGTCAAACGCGCGGCGGACCGCGTTCACGTGCACCCCAACACCTTCCGGAACCGGTTGCACCGCATCCGCGAACTCACCGGCTTCGACGTCACGGATCCCGAGACGCGTTTCCTTGCCGAACTCGAGTTCCGCCTCCGGGATCTGCGGCCGCGGTGAGCTTTCCCGGCAAGGGAATCTTTACTTTTGCGCTGCCGCGCGTTAGACATGGACAGGTATTGGTCCAAACCATTCATGATGTGGTTGTTCAGGAAGGTCACCGCATGAAACTCACCTGGGGGCGCGCGCGAAGGGCCGCGATCGCGCTCGGCGCGGCCGTGGCGACGGCGTTGTCGCTGGCACCGGCGGCCGCGAGCGCGGACGCGCAGGCAGACGCCGAAGCGGCGTCGCGCAAGCCGGTGCTCGAAGCGTTCTGGGGCGGTTCCCCCTCGGCCGATCAGGTGCCGTGGGAGATGGTCAACACCATCAGCTACTTCTTCGCCTCGCCGGCGGGCGGGCACTGCGACAAGCCGAACGACAAGCAGCGCAAGGACATCCTGAGCCTGCAGGCGGTGAAACGCGCCCATCCCGGGCTGACCGTGCTGGTCTCCATCGGGGGCTGGGCCGCGCCGGGCTTCAGCGCGGGCGCGGCGACGGCCGAAAGCCGCCGCGCGTTCGTGTCGTCGTGCGTTGACAACTGGGTGCGGTCGTTCCCGGCCGGCCTGGTGGACGGCCTCGACGTCGACTGGGAGTTCCCGGTCTACGGCGGTCTGCCCGAGATCGGTTCTTCGCCCGCGGACAAGGAAAACCTGAATCACCTGCTGGTCGAGTTCCGGCAGCAGCTGAACAGCTACGCCCGCGAGGCGGGGCGGCGCCAGCCCATGAAGCTGTCGATCGACATCCCGGCGGGCCGCCGCCAGGACGACGGTACCGGCAAGAACGTCGGCGCCCCGTACGACCAGTCGAAGAGCTTCGACCTCAGGACCATCGGCAGGCTCGTCGACATCTTCAACCTGATGACCTACGACCTGTGCACCGGGTACGCGACGGTCTCGTGCTTCAACGACCCGCTGGTGAAGCGCCCGGACGATCCCAATGACCGGTACAACAACGACACCGGCGCGCTGGAGTACATGAAGGCGCACGGGGTGCCGGAGCACAAGATCGTGCTGGGCGTGCCGTTCTACGGCCGCTCGTTCACCGTCACCTCCGCCGCGAACGGTGGTCTGTACCAGCCCTACACGGCCACCGAGTTCCTCAACTACAAGGATCTCGTCGGCCCGAAGTGGATCGGCAACCCCGACTTCGTCCAGGGCTGGGACCCGATCGTCCGCTCGCCGTACCTGTGGAACGCGAAGACGAAGACCTGGGTCAACTACGCGAACCCGCGCTCGATCCAGGACCGGTCCCGGTTCGCCAGGAACAACGGCCTCAAGGGCATGATGATGTGGGAGATCGGCCTCGACGACCCGCAGCACAGCCTCCTCGCCGCGATGACCGGCCCCTGGCTCGACCGCTAGCGGCAAGTCCGTGAAGGCCTCCTTCACAGCCCTCAGCGCTGTGAAGGAGGCCTTCACGGCACTCGCCCGCTACGGCAGCGACTACATAGTCACGCGAGATCTCCGCCCAATCACGCGAGTTCCGCCCCCAAACACGCGAGATCGCCCGCTGATCACGCGACCCCACTCCGCCGAATGGCCGACCCACCGCCCGCGACGTCCATTGTGGACGTTACGGGCCGGTGCGACGAACGTCGTGTCCTCGCCCGTTTTGCGACCTTAGTCGGTACCGTCCCGGCTTCCGGGGGAGTGATGCTTTTTCCCGCTCCGTTCCCCTGTGCGGCCTTCTCGCCGCGGAATCGAGATGGAAAATGCGTCTGATCAGACTCGGGCTCGCCGTGGCCGGTGCTGCCCTCGCTCTCGCCGGAGTCGCCACCCCGGTCGCCGCCGCGGCGAGCGACCCCGCCGCCATGGAGCCGATGATCATCGGCGGCAGCCGGGCCACCAGCGGCCCCTGGGCCGCCCGGCTGTTCGTCAACGGCAGGCAGACCTGCACGTCGACCATCATCGCGCCGCAGTACATCCTGACCGCCAAGCACTGCGTGGCCGGTTCCGGGACCTACACGTTCCGGATCGGCAGCCTCGACCAGACCTCCGGTGGCACCATGGCCACCGGCTCCACCATCACCCGGAGCCCCTCGGCCGACCTCGCGATCGTGAAGCTGACCAGCTCGGTGAGCGCCACCTACTCGCCACTCGGCCAGTCCTCCGACGTGCGGGTCGGGCAGTCCGTCCAGGTGTACGGCTGGGGCGCCACCAGCCGCTGCGGCCAGGAGATCAACTGCCAGTCGCAGTATCTCAAGTACGCCAACGTAAGCGTCACCTCGGTTTCGTGCTCCGACTACGCCGGCGGCGTGGCGGTCTGCGCCCGCCGTGGTGACGGCATCACCGCGGGCGGCGACTCCGGTGGCCCGATGTTCGCCTCCGGCAAGCAGGTCGGCGTCGCCTCCACCAGCGACCGCTCCTCCACCACCGCCTACACCAACATCACCCGCTACCGCGACTGGATCCGGTCCGTCGCGGGCGTCTGATTCTCCGACGTCGGTCCGTGAAGGCCTCCTTCACAGCCTTGAGCGCTGTGATGGAGGCCTTCACGGCCTTCCGGATCCACAGTGGACAGACGCCGAGAACGGCGCGCCGTCGCCGAAGACCGCGTCGGCGAAGCGCTCGCCGATCCGCCGGTGGGAAGCGGTGTCCGGATGGAGCCGGTCCGGCAACGGCAACTCGGCGAAGTCCGCTTCGCCGTACAGCGTGAGTCCGTCGAGGTAGTGCAGGTTCGGGTCTTCGGCCGCCCGTTCCCCGACGACACGGGCGAGTTCGTCGCGGATGTAGGTGAGCGTCAGCCGCCCGGAACGGTCGCCGGGATCGCCGGTGGCCCGGAAAACGAGCGTCTCGCCGTCGAAGTCCACGGCGCCGGGGCCGGGCGTGTCCTCGTGGATGGGGCACAGGATCGGGGACACCACCAGTAGCGGGGTGGCCGGATGCCCGTCCCGGATGGTGTCGAGGAAACCGTGGACCGCGGGGGAGAACGCGCGCGGGCGCAGCAGATCGGCGTTGACCAGGTTGATGCCGATCTTGAGGCTGATCAGGTCCGCGGGCGCGTCGCGGATGGCGCGCGCGGTGAACGGATCGAGGAGCGCGTTGCCCCGCAGGCTCAGGTTGACCAGGTCGACGCCGGCGCGGGCGGCGGCGATCGAGGGCCAGGCCGCGGTCGGGCCGTCGGCGTTGGCACCGTGGCTGATCGAACTGCCGTGGTGCAGCCACGTCCGGCGGCCGCGATCGGGAACCAGCTCGACCGGCGCGTCGGTGCGCAACGCGATCAGCTCGGTGATCTCGTTGTGCGGCAACCAGATTTCGACGTCCTTCAGGTGCCCCGGCAGGCCCGCGAACCGGGCCGTTCCCGGCTCCCCGGGACGGGTGACCGCGGACCGGGTGGCCATGTCGAGGACGTGGACGTTGCCGCCGGGCACCGTCGCCACGCCCGCCGGGCGGCCGTCGACGAGGAGGTCGTACCGGCCCTCCGGCGGCGCGGGCATCCCCTGGTAGCTGCTTTTCGTGGGCAGTACGTCCAGTTCGACGGCGGTGGCCCTGGTGCGGAAGACCAGCCGCACACCGGTGGGCTGGGCCGCCACCATCGCCAGATACCCGTCGGGAAAGCGCTTCCTCGCCGACGCCGGCAACCGGTGTGGCAGCACGCCGTGTCCGGTGCGCTCCAGTTCGAGCGCACCGGACACGAGGCCGGCGCCGATCGGGGTGGTGATCCAGCCGGTCATGCGGTGACCTTGGCCAGGAACGCGGCGAGCTTCGTCTTGGCCCGGTCGATCTGCTCCTCCAGCGTCAGGGATTCGCGGATCCGCTCACCGGACGCGACCTTCTTCTTGCCGCGCAGGTAGAGCGAACACGCCAGATCGGTGCAGAAGTACGATCCGACCGAGTTGCCCTGCTGGCCTTCCTTGCCCGTCTTGCGCGCCGTCATCAGCGAAACGCCGCCGCCCGAATGCGTGGTCAGGCACAGCGAGCAGAGGTTGCTCCTGGCGATCCCGGCGGGCGGGGTGGCCCGGCGCAGCGCGACACCGACCAACTCGTCGCCGGACTCGGTGACCAGGTAGGCGCGGTCCGGCGCGGCGGGGTCCCGCCAGCCGAGGAAGTCCAGATCGTCCCACGGCCAGGTGGCGAGATCCCGGGGCACGGCCAGCCGCTTCGCCTCGCCCTTGCTGCAGTTGACGAACGACGCGCGGATCTCGCGCTCGGTAACGGGTCTCATGCTGGCAAGCTAACCCTTCCTAGGATCCCTAGGCAAATGGTTTAATGCTCTAGGGAACGAAAGGGTGACGCATGGCACGTGCGGGGGTGACCGCCGAACGCCTGACCAGGGCGGCGGCGGACCTGGCCGACGAGATCGGCTTCGAGAACGTGACCGTCTCCGCGCTCGCGCGCGGTTTCGGTGTGAAGGACGCGAGCCTGTACTCGCACATCAGGAACGCGCGGGACCTGAAGACACGAGTGGCGGCACTGGCGCTGAACGAGCTGGCCGACAAGGCCGCCGACGCGCTGGCGGGGCGTGCGGGAAAAGCGGCGCTCGTGGCGTTCGCGAACGCCTACCGCGACTACGCGAAGAAGCATCCGGGGAGATACGCCGCGATGCAGTACGACCTCGACGAGAAGTCGGCGGACCCTGCCGCCGCGCGCAGGCACGCGGAGCTGACCCGGGCGATCCTGCGCGGCTACGCGCTTTCCGAGCCCGACCAGACGGACGCGGTGCGGCTGCTGCACAGCACGTTCCACGGTTACGTGAGCTTGGAGCGCGCGGGCGGGTTCCGGCACACCTCGCGCGGGGCGGACGCGTCGTGGACGCGGGCTCTGGACGCCCTCGACGCCGTCCTCGAAAACTGGCCGTCCCCGTGACCGGCCTCAGTGCGTTCGCGCGACGGACCGGAGGTCATCGTGGGCGCGCACATAAGCGGCGACCCGGATCCGCAGCCCGCGGAGATGGGGCAGGGAAATGGCGAAGGCGCGGCCGGGCCGGTAACCGGGGTCGGCGCCCGCCTGCCCGCACGGACCGCTGATGTACACGAATTCGTCGTCGACGTCGTACCAGGGCTCCGACCACAGTTCGGTGTCGTCGGCGCCGGAATCGGCCTGGCAGGCCCTGGCGTGCCAGTAGTTCGGCGACCGCATCGCCTCGGCCAGCGCCACGGCGAATCCGGGGAGGTCGGCCTCCGGCATGGCGAGACCGTGCCCGCTCCACACGCGGGGCAGGCGGTATTCGGGATGGGCTTGGTCGGCCTCCGGGGCACGGCGGAAGGTCACGGCGTTGCCGGCGACCTCGGCGATCCAGGGGTACATCGCCCGGGTGGAAATCACGAACATGGCAGGTTTCACTCCGTTCGGCAGCGGGGGCACGGCGTGAAACTGTCCGCCGGATTTTTCGGGGGAAATCGGCGGCAGCATCGTCGCTAGAGGGGGAGAGCTACAAGTCTTCTATTCTGCCGTGCGCACGGTGGTCACGGGAAGTACTCCCAGTACTCGGATGATCGCTCCGTGTTCGCCGCGACACCGGCCGTCCACGAGGAGCCCGGTTCGCAAAGGATGGGAAGGTTGGCGCGCAACTTGCGCCGCCCACTACCCTGGGTACCGAGCCGAGAGGCGCTGCAACGGGCGAAGGCCCGCCACGCTCGGCTCGCACCATCATCCGCAAGGGCGCCTCCCTGTAACGGGAGGTGGGCTGTGGCCGCGACGGGCGAGACGGCATTGCGGGAGCTTCTGGACCAGCGCGTGGTGGTGCTGGACGGCGCGTGGGGCACGATGCTCCAGAACGCGGGGCTGACCCCGGCCGACTACCGCGGCGACCGCTTCACCGAGCACCCCAAGGACGTCACCGGCGACCCGGACCTGCTCAATCTCACCCGGCCGGACGTGGTCCTCGACGTGCACCGCCAGTATCTCGCCGCGGGTGCGGACGTCACCACCACCAACACCTTCACCGCCACCAGCATCGGCCAGGCCGACTACGGGCTGGAATCGCTGGTCCGCGAGATGAACCTGCGCGCCGCCGAGCTGGCGCGCCAGGCCGCGGACGAGTTCGGCGGCCGGTTCGTCGCCGGGTCGATCGGGCCGCTCAACGTCACGCTTTCCTTGTCCCCGAAAGTGGAAGACCCCGCGTACCGGGCAGTGTCCTTCGACGAGGTGTACGCCGCGTACGCCGAGCAGATCCAGGCGCTGGCCGACGGCGGTGTCGACCTGCTGCTCGTCGAGACCATCTTCGACACGCTCAACGCGAAGGCGGCGATCGCGGCCGCCCGCGAGGTCGCCCCGCACCTGCCGCTGTGGATCTCCGTGACGATCGTCGACCTGAGCGGGCGCACGCTGTCCGGGCAGACCGTCGAGGCGTTCTGGCGCTCGATCGAGCACGCCGCGCCGCTGGTCGTCGGCGTGAACTGCTCGCTGGGCGCCGAGGAGATGCGGCCGCACATCGCCGAACTGTCCCGGCTCGCGGGCACCTACACCGCCTGTCACCCGAACGCGGGCCTGCCGAACGCGTTCGGCGGCTACGACCAGACGCCGGAGGAGACCGGAAGGCTGCTCGGCGACTTCGCCGCGTCCGGGATGGCGAACATCGTGGGCGGCTGCTGCGGCACCACCCCGGACCACATCGCCGAGATCGCGAAGGCGGTGCGCGGCGCGGCTCCCCGGCCGGTGCCGGTGCCGGCCGCGCGGACCCGGTTCAGCGGCCTCGAACCGTGGGAGATCGGCGAGGACACCGGGTTCGCGATGATCGGGGAGCGGACCAACGTCACCGGCTCGGCGCGGTTCCGCAAGCTCATCGAGGCGGGCGATCACCAGGCCGCCGTGGACGTCGCGCTGGAGCAGGTCCGTGGCGGCGCCAACGTGCTCGACGTCAACATGGACGCCGATCTGCTCGACAGCGAGCAGGCGATGACCACGTTCCTGAACCTGATCGCGACCGAGCCCGAGGTGGCCCGTATCCCGATCATGATCGACAGTTCCAAGTGGACGGTCCTGGAAGCCGGGCTCAAATGCGTGCAGGGCAAGGGAATCGTCAACTCGATCAGCCTGAAGGAGGGCGAGGAGCAGTTCCTGGAGCACGCGCGGCGCGTCCGTGACTACGGCGCGGGCGTGGTGGTCATGGCCTTCGACGAGCGGGGCCAGGCCGACACCGCCGACCGCAAGGTCGAGATCTGCGCCCGTGCCTACGATCTGCTCACCCAGCGGGCCGGGTTCGCGGGCGAGGACATCATCTTCGACCCGAACGTGCTCGCGGTCGCCACCGGCATCTCCGAGCACAACGGCTACGCCAAGGCGTTCATCGACGCGCTGCCGCGGATCAAGGAGCGGTGTCCCGGCGCGCACACGAGCGGCGGCATCTCGAACCTGTCGTTCTCCTTCCGCGGCAACAACGTCGTGCGCGAGGCGATGCACTCCGCGTTCCTCTTCCACGCCGTGAAGGCCGGGCTGGACATGGGCATCGTCAACGCCGGGCAGCTCGCGGTGTACCAGGACATTCCCGCCGACCTGCTCGAACTCGTCGAGGACGTGCTGTTCGACCGGCGGCCGGACGCCACCGACAGGCTGGTCTCCTTCGCCGAGACGGTCAGCGGGCGGGGTACCCGCCGCGAGGTGGACCTGTCGTGGCGCGAGGCGCCGGTGGCGGAGCGGCTCTCGCACGCGCTCGTGCACGGCATCGTCGACTTCATCGAGGAGGACACCGAGGAAGCCCGGCAGGCCATGGCGCGCCCCCTCGAAGTGATCGAAGGCCCGCTCATGGACGGGATGAAGATCGTCGGCGACCTGTTCGGCTCGGGCAAGATGTTCCTGCCGCAGGTGGTCAAGAGCGCGCGCGTGATGAAGCGTTCCGTCGCCTACCTCGAGCCGTTCATGGAGGAGGAGAAGGAACAGGCCCGGCTCGCGGGCAACGTCGTTTCCGGGCACGGCAACGGAAAGATCGTGCTCGCGACGGTGAAGGGCGACGTGCACGACATCGGCAAGAACATCGTCGGCGTCGTGCTGGGCTGCAACAACTACGAGGTCATCGACCTCGGGGTGATGGTCCCGGCCGGGAAGATCCTCGACACCGCGATCGCCGAGGGCGCCGACGCGGTCGGGCTGTCCGGGCTGATCACCCCGTCCCTGGACGAAATGGTCAACGTGGCCACGGAAATGGCGCGGCGCGGGCTGAAACTGCCGCTGCTGATCGGCGGCGCCACTACCTCGCGGCAGCACACCGCCGTGCGGATCGCCCCGGCCTACGACGGGACGACGGTGCACGTGCTCGACGCGTCGCGCGTGGTGGGTGTCGTCTCGGATCTGCTCGACCCCGAGCGGGCCGAGGCGCTCGCGGTGGCCAACCGCGACGAGCAGGAACGCCTGCGCGAGCAGCACGCGAACCGGCAACAGCGCCCCCTGCTGACCCTGGAACAGGCGCGCGCGAATCCCGAGCGCGTCTCGTTCGACGACGTCCCGACGCCCGCGTTCACCGGGCTGCGGGTCGTCCGGCCCGGCCTGGCCGAACTGCGCGAGATGATCGACTGGCAGTTCTTCTTCCTGGCCTGGGAACTGAAGGGCAAGTACCCGGCCATCCTGGACCAGCCGGTCGCCCGTGAGCTGTACGACGAAGCGAACGTTCTGCTCGACGAGATCGTCGAAAAGGAGCTTTTCCGGGCCGAGGGCGCCTATGCCTTCTGGCCCGCGCAAGCCAAGGGCGACGACATCCTGCTCGAGAACGGCGTCGAGTTCCCGATGTTGCGTCAGCAGACCGAAAAGCCCACGGGCAGGCCGAACCGCTGCCTCGCGGACTACGTCGCGCCCGAGGGCGATCACCTCGGCGGCTTCGCGGTGGCCATCCACGGCGCCGAAGACCTCGCCGCCGGCTACGAGGCCGAGCACGACGACTACCGCGCGATCATGGTGAAAGCGCTGGCGGATCGCCTCGCGGAAGCGTTCGCCGAGTACCTCCACCTGAAGGCCCGCCGCGACTGGTTCGAGCCCGGCGCCGAACCCGCGCTCGAAGACCTGCACGCCGAGCGGTTCCGCGGCATCCGCCCGGCGCTGGGCTACCCGGCGAGCCCCGACCACAGCCTCAAGCGGCAGCTGTTCGACCTGCTCGACGCCGAATCGATCGGGATGGGCCTGACGACGTCGTTCGCGATGACCCCGGCGGCCAGCGTCAGCGGGCTGATCTTCGCGCATCCGGATTCGCGCTATTTCACCGTGGGACGGCTCGGCCGCGACCAGATCGAGGACTACGCGCGGCGGCGCGGTCTCGACGTTGCCGAGATCGAGCACTGGCTGCGGCCCAACCTCGCCTACGAACCCGAGGGCGGCGTGAGCTGATCCGCGGCGTCACCCGATAACGAGCCGCACGCCATCATGCGCTTCCGAGGCCGGGATAACGCGTGAACCCCGGTGAGAGATCGTCAGAACATAGGAAGGTAGTCCATCCGGTACGTCGCGCACGGCGAAGCTCAGTACACACCCCGTGACGAACGGCGCCGCGGGGAGTCCTGCGAGCGGTGCCGACATGGTCGTCACCGCGGTGAGAGTGGTGCCCAGTGAACCGGTCGCCAGGATCTGCCCGGTTCCGTTCGCGACCACCACGGCGGTGCCCGGAGTCAGGTCGGAGAAGCCACCTCCGCCGCGGCACGATGTTCCGTCGTAACCGATCGAGCCGGCCAGATTGTTGTTGATGGTCACCGAACCGCGGAGCGTGAAGGTCGCCGGGGCTGGCTGACCACCAGCCGACGACGCATGAGGCCGTTTGACTACGGCGATGTAAACGGCGAGACCGCTGAGAAGCGCGGCCACGACCACGGCGAGCACAGCGAAGCTTTTGAGTGACATGGGTCTGTTCCTTTGCCGATCGCACAGTCGTCGGCATGAGCGCTGAACCCGTTACATGGTCCTGGTAGTCGCGTAGGCGTATCAGGAGGTTGCGGGAGACCGGTTTCGCCGAAGTGCGCCACCGGCGTTCCCCGTAGTTGCCGGACGAGGCATTCGGCGAATTCGTCCGGCTCGCTGGCGACCGGGGCGAGGACACCGGCGACCCAGCCGGTCGAGACCGGCAGGCCCAGCATGTCAGCGAGAAGCCGGGCGGTCCGCGCGGCCGGAATGTGCTGATACGTCGGCAGATAGACCGCCAGTGCGGTCACGTTCGGCCCGTAGCACGCTGACGTGTTTGCGTCTTCCGCTCCCGGCCCGTGCGCGCGATCTTGATCACCGAGCCACACAAACCACCCCTGGCCCTGGTCAGCACCGACCTGACCACTCCCACCGCCACCATCATCGAACGCTACGCCTCGCGATGGTCCGTCGAGGTCGCCTTCGCCGACGCCAAGCACACCACTGGTGCCGGAGAGGCCCGCAACCGCACCGAAAAAGCCGTCCAGCGCACCGCTCCGCTCGCCATGATCGCCCAGAGTCTCGTCATCATCTGGTACCACCTCGCCGGCCACTCACCCCTCGTCACAGCAGAACACCGAGCCCGCGCACCCTGGTACACAACGAAAAACACCCCAGCTACCACGACATGGTCACCAAACTCCGCCGCGTCCTCATTGCAGCCCAATATCGTGCCGACCCGACCCAACCACCAAATCCACGCCATCCACCTTGTCTGGGGAAAACACCCGCATAACCGCGAGAGTCGAAAGCACTTAGTTCACCCATTCGTGTCGCACATATGTTCTATCCGGCGCGGTATGATGGTGGTGTGTCCGGGAATCTGTCCACTCTGGAACCGCCGCAGGAGCTGTGGCGGCAATCCGGTCGTGAACTCGCCGACGAGGTGCGTACCCGACTGGAGTCCTTGTGGCGCCTGGACGCCGAACTCGGCCACTACCTCGCGGAGATCGACTCACGCGGCGCGTCCAAACTGTACGGGTACGGCTCCACCGCGGCGTGGTTCGCGCATGTGGGGCGGATGTCGCGTGGTGACGCCAAAAAGTATCTCGATCGGGCCCACGGGTTGAATCCCGGCCGTAACATCGACGGTACCGAACTCCCCGCGGTGGCGCCAGCAACCGGCGCCGCCGCACTCGACGGCGAGATCGGCCCGCACCACAGCGACCGTATTCTCCAGTTCCTGAAGAAGGTACCGAGCTTTGTGTCCGAAGAGGACAGAAGCAAGGCCGAGAAGATCCTTGTCGAACTGGCCCGCCACGCGACACCTCAGGAAGTGGTGAAGGCCGCTGACGAGTTGCTGGCGCGGATGGACCAGGACGGGAAGCCACCGAAGGACCCGGATCCGCCGGAACGGAAGCCGGAACTACGGGTACGACAGCGGAAAGACGGCTGGTTCGACATCGACGGACAGCTCGACCCCATCACCGGAACCCGGCTGAGCACCCTCCTCGACCCCCTGGCCCCACCCCGGCCTGCCGGGGAGGACAAGTGGCCGGACCTGCGGTCACCTTCCCAGCGGTACGGGGAAGCCTTCGGCGAGGCCGTCGCGATGCTCGCGAACGTGCCGGACGTGCCCGGCGGCGACCGCGCCCAGCTCCTGGTCACGGTGACCCTGGAGGATCTGAAGTCCAAGCTGGGCACCGCCTGCCTGGACATGGTCTCGCAGATCTCCGCCACCGAAGCCCGCATGCTCGCCTGCGACAGCCAGATCATCCCCGCAGTCCTCGGCACCAAGGGCGAACCCCTTGATCTCGGCAGAGCCAAGCGATTGGTCACCCCCGCACTACGCAAAGCGCTGATCATCCGGGACGGCGGCTGCGCTTTCCCGGGCTGTCATCGCAAGCCTCGGCATTGCGACGCCCACCATTTGCTCGAGTGGATGAACGGCGGACTCACCGTCCTCCGGAATCTCGTGCTGCTCTGCGGCGCACATCACCGACTCTTGCACAAAGCCGACTGGTCGGTCCGCATCGCCGAGGACGGACTCCCGGAGTTCATTCCGCCAGATTACGTGGATCCGTTACGCACACCCAGACGCAACATCCTCCACCTACCCATCACCGCATAGGTAGCTCTTTCCCACCATCCCCATTGAGGTTTTTCTCAGTGGGGATGGTGGGGGGTGTGTTGTGCTGGGTTGAGGCGTGGGCCCCTGGATTTGCGAAGATCAAGCCCGAGGATCCAGAGGACCCCACGTGATCACCCACAATGCCACCCTCAATGTGGCGCACGAGCTGACCCCGTTCCGGCAGGCGGTGCTGGTACTGCGCTGGTTCCGCGACACCATCCCCGGACACCGGCTCGCCACCGACCACAAGATCAGCATCGCCACCGCCTACCGCTACCTGCACGAAGGCATCACCGCCCTGGCCACCCACGCCCCCGACCTACAGCAGATCCTCGCCGACCGTCACACCCCGGGGCGACACGCACGTGATCCTGGACGGCACCCTCATCCACACCGACCGCGTCACGGCCACCACCACCAAAACCAAAGGGAAAACCGCGGCCAGACCGTGCACCTGTGGTACTCCGGCAAACACCGCGCCTTCGGCGGCAACATCCCATTCCTGACCACCCCCGACGGGTCCCCCCCCCTCTGGATCTCCGACGTCGTGCCCGGCTCCCGCAACGACCTCGGCGCCGCCCGCCACCTCAACAGCACCGACCCACTCTGCGCCACCGCCCGCCACGGCCTGAAACCCCGGCCGCCAAGGCCAGCCACCCCCCGCACACCGACAACCTGCACCACACCCGCCTACGCGCCCTCAGCGAACGCGCCATCTCCACCCTCACAACACGCTGGAAAACCCTTACCCACCACGAACACACAACCCCAATCTGCCATTCGCGACATCGCCCACCTGCCCGGACGCCGGTGGCGGGGGTGCCGCGCTGCGGCCCTGGGCGTCCCGAACGCTCCGTTCGGGACGTTCATCGTCGGCAACGGAGCGTTCGCGACGCCCGAACGGAAGCTGGGCGATCAGCGGAGGTCAGGACTGCTGTTCGGTCATCCGTAACCACGTGGCGCGGGTGATCGCGTACTCGACCTCACCTTGGGCGATGCCGGGGACCAGATTCTCGTCGCCTCCGGAACACGGGAAGGCGCGGACGAACGAGAGCCCGGCGGCGGCCATGGTGGCACGCGAAGGCGTGTTGACGGCCAGCGTCTGCGCGAAGACGCGGTCGAGCCCGAGGTCGGCGAAGCCGTAGCGGAGGAGTTCGCGCGCGCCCTCGGTGGCGTAGCCGCGGCGCCATCGGCGGCGCAGCAGCCGGAAACCGAGATCCGCCTCGCCGTCGACCTGGGGCTGATCCGGGCCGTGGGGCGGGCGCAGGAGCCACCAGCCGACGAACCCGTCCTCGGCGAAACCGGCCCACAGGCCGAGGCCGGGCACTTCGAGCGCGGCGGCGAGCCGGCGGCGGTGTGCCGCTTCGACTTCGGCGCGGGTGGAGGCCCGGCCGTCGAGATACCGCATCACCTCGGGATCGGAGTCCAGTTCGATCTCCCACTCGAGATGCTCGTCGGCCAGCGGCACGAGTTCGAGCCGTGGCGTGTGCAGAACGGGTTGTGTCATGCGCTGATCATCGCAACGGGGGCGACCCGGTCAAGCGGCGACCGTGGCTGATTCGGGACTTCCGGTGCCTTCGCGCGACGCGCTACGCTCGCTGACTGTGCCGGCACCGGCACCGGCTGCCCTGGCAGCGCGCACTATCACGGTGTCCACCGGCTGGGACGGTCACTGGGGGAATTGGGTTCGGGAAAATTCTTTCCCTAGGGTCCGTGTCCGTCACCCGATCAGATGAACCGAGTAGGTGCCGTGCCCGACCCCCTGCCGTCCGCCGCCGGCGCTCCGCCGACGGCGGTGCGCTCGGTGCCCGCCGCGTTGTGGCGCGCGATCCGCGCCGGCCGCTGGACCCTGGTCTGCGCGATCGTGGTGGTGCTGATCGTGTTCCTGGCCGTCGCGGCCGATCTGCTGACGCTGATCGAGGGGCAGAGCCTCCAGCCGGACATCGGGAACCTCGGGCCGACCGGGCTCCCGGCGGGCCCGCTCGGCGGGATCAGTACAGCGCACTGGTTCGGCGTCGAACCGCTGACCGGCATCGACCTGTTCGCGCTGGTCGCCCATGGCGCGCGGACCTCGCTGCTGGTCGGGCTCGGCGCGACCGTGCTCGCCACCCTGCTGGGCGTGCTGATCGGGGCGAGCGCCGGTTATCTCGGCGGCTGGTGGGACCGCGTGGTCACCTGGACCGCGGACGTGATCCTCGGATTCCCGTACCTGATCTTCATGATCGCGCTGGGCGCGGTCGCCCCGGTCGAGTTCCCGCGGCAGCTGCTGCTGATCGTGGTGCTGGGGCTGTTCGGCTGGCCGCGCGTCGCGCGGATCGTGCGGGCGCAGGCACTGACACTGAGCAAACGCGACTTCGTGTCGGCGGCGAAGGCGATGGGCGGCGGGCCGTGGCACGTGTTCTCCCGTGAGCTGCTTCCCAATCTGTGGGCGCCGATCATCGTCGTCGCGAGCCTCAGCATTCCGTCGATGATCGGCAGCGAGGCGGCGTTGTCGTTCCTCGGCGTCGGCGTGCTGCCGCCGACACCGAGCTGGGGACGCACCATCAGCACCGCGATCGACTACTTCCAGACCGATCCGATGTACCTGCTGTTCCCCGGCACGCTGCTGTTCCTGGTCACCCTCGCGTTCAACGTCGTCGGCGACGGCATCCGCGACACCCTCGACCCGCGGTCGGGAGGACGGGGCTGATGCGCACCGCCCGGTTCGTGCTGACCCGGTTCGCCGGGATGGCCCTCGTCCTGCTGATCGTCACCTTCATCACGTTCGTGGTGTTCTACCTGCTGCCCGCCGACCCGGCCCGGATGGCGTGCGGCCGGCCGTGCTCGCCCGAGAGTCTGGCGCTGGCCAAGGAGTTCATGGGCTTCGACGTGCCGTGGTACCGGCAGTTCCTCGACTTCGTCGCGGGCATCTTCGCCGGGCGGACGTTCGGCACCGGTGCCGCCGCGATCCAGTGCGCCGCACCGTGTTTCGGCTACGACTTCCAGAACAACGTCACGGTGCTGGCTGAGATCGGCGGCCGGATCGAGGTGAGTTTCTCGGTCGCGGCGGGGGCCGCGGTGCTCTGGATCGTCACCGGTGTCGGTCTCGGCGTGCTTTCCGCGCTGCGCCGCGGTACGGCGTGGGACCGGATCACCATGGGGATCGCGATGGCCGGGGTGTCGATGCCCGCCTACCTCGCCGGAATGATCGGCATCACGATCTTCGCGTTCGCATTGGACGTGGTGCCGAAGTCCGGCTACGTCCCGATCACCGAGAACCCGGTGCAATGGGCCTGGCATCTCGTGCTGCCGTGGCTGGTGCTGGCGTTCCTGCACGCCGCGATCTACGCCCGGCTGACCCGCGGCCAGATGCTGGAGACCCTGGGCGAGGACTTCATCCGCACCGCGCGGGCCAAGGGCCTCACCGAACGGAAGGTGATCGGCAGGCACGCGCTGCGCAATGTGCTGCTGCCGGTGATCACCGTGTTCGGCGTCGATCTCGGCGCGCTGCTCGCCGGAACCGTGATCACCGAACGGATCTTCGGGATGGCGGGCGTCGGCAGGCTGCTCGTCGACGGCATCGCCTCGATGAACCTGCCCGTCCTGCTCGGCGTGACGTTGTTCTCCGCCGTGCTCGTGACGATCGTGAACTTCCTTGTCGACCTGTGCTACGGCGCGCTCGATCCGCGAGCGCGGCTGACGTGAGAGGGGAACCCATGAACCGCGTGCTGAAGGTCGTCGCCGGGGTGGTGGTCGCGGCCACGGCGCTCACCGCCTGCGGTGCGAACGACCAGCCGTCGGGCCAGGGCGGGAGCGTGAAGCCGGGCGGCACGCTGTACCTGCTGTCCGACGCGCCTTCGCAGCAGTACGACCCGGCGAAGAGCTCGAACCTGGTGGTCTCGGCGCTCAGTTTCGTGCATCGCAGACTGACCTCGTGGAAGGTCGCGCCGGGGCAGGACACCACGATCGTCCCCGATCTGGCCACCGACACCGGTACGCCGAGCGACGGCGGCAAGACCTGGACCTTCACCCTGAAGGACAACCTGAAATACAGCGACGGCACGCCGATCAAGGCCGAGGACGTCAAATGGGGGCTCGAGCGGTCGTTCGCCGCCGCGTTCTCCGGCGGCCTCAGCTACCACAAGGATCTGCTCTCGCCGGGGCTGGCGTACAAGGGTCCCTTCGACGGCGGCAAGGAGCTGGACACGATCCAGACCCCGGATGCCAAGACCATCGTCTTCCACCTGTCCCGTCCTTACGGTGACTGGAACTGGGTCGCCAGCACGCCCGCGTTCGCGCCGGTGCCGAAGGGCAAGGGCGCCGAGCCGAACTACGGCGAGCACCCGATCACGTCCGGGCCGTACCAGGTGGAGAAGTACGAGCGCGGCAAGGAGGGCAGGCTGGTCCGCAACCCGAACTGGGACCGCAAGACCGACGACACGCGCCAGGCGAACCCGGACACCATCGTGACCCAGCTCGGCCAGGACACCACGGTGATCTCCAAGCGGCTGATCGACGACAGCGGCAACGACCAGGCCGCGTTCGGCCTCTCCTTCGCCTCGCCCGCCCAGCTGGCGCAGATCCAGGCCAACGCCTCGGCGAAGTCCCGGCTGGTCACCTCGGAATCCGGTGCGCTGGCCTACCTTTCGCTGAACACCCAGCGCGGCAAGCTGGCCGACCCCAAGGTGCGCAAGGCTTTCCAGTACGCCGTGGACAAGGCCGCCTACCAGGTCGCGAGCGCGGGCAGCGCCCGGCTGGCCGGGGACATCGCGACCACGCTGATCACCCCCGGCATCGCCGGCCGCGAGCAGTTCGACCTGTACCCGGCGAAACCGGAAGGCGATCCGGAGAAGGCCAAGCAGTTGCTGGCCGAGGCGGGCCTGCCGAACGGGCTCGACGGGCTGGTGCTGGCGACGAAGAACGAGAACAGCTTCCCGGAGAAGGCCGCCGCGATCCAGGCCTCGCTCGCC
Source organism: Amycolatopsis sp. NPDC059021 (assembly GCF_042739895.1). Lineage (NCBI taxonomy): Bacteria > Bacillati > Actinomycetota > Actinomycetes > Pseudonocardiales > Pseudonocardiaceae > Amycolatopsis > Amycolatopsis sp. NPDC059021. Next base: position 27,774 of record NZ_JBHYIQ010000059.1, on the reverse strand, counting down.
AGGGCGGGCATCAAGATCACCATCAAGGCGCTGGACGAGGACACCTATACGTCCGAAGTGGACACCAAGGGCCTCTCGGACTTCGACCTGACGCTGGCCTCGTGGCAGCCGGACATCCCGAGCGCCAACGCCAACATCCAGCCGCTGTTCCAGTCGACCGAGATCGGCAACGGCGGGTACAACGAATCGCGGTACAACAACCCCGACGTGGATCGGCTGATCACCGAGGCGCAGGCCACGATCGATCCGGCGGCCGCCGCGAAGAAGTGGGTCGAGCTGGACAAGAAGATCCTCGCCGATTCGGCGGTCGTGCCGCTCATCTACACCCGTAACTCGTTCCTGCACGGGTCCAAGTTCGGCAACGTCGTGATCGGCCGGTTCCCCGCCTACGCCGATCACCGGCAGTTCGGGCTGATCCAGTGACCGGCGCCTCGCCGACCGAGTCGGCCCGGCCGGGCGGCGAGGCCGCTTTGCTGGAACTGCGGGACGTCTCGGTCTCGTTCGGGACGACGCGGGCGGTGCGCTCGGTCCGCTACACGGTGGCCGCGGGGGAAGTCGTCGCCGTGGTCGGGGAGTCCGGCTCGGGCAAGACCGTCACCGCGATGTCGTTGCTGGGCCTGCTCCCGGCGAACGCGGAGGTGACCGGCCGGGCGCTGCTGGCGGGGCGGGACCTGTTCGCGATGACCGCGGCCGAGTTGCGGGCGGTGCGCGGCAACGACGTCGGCATGGTGTTCCAGGAACCCATGAGCGCGCTGAACCCGGTGTTCTCCATCGGTGATCAGCTGGTGGAGGCCATCCGGGTGCACCAGCCGGTCTCGCCCGCAGAGGCCAGGCGCAAGGCGATCGACCTGCTCGGGCTCGTCGGGCTTCCCGCGCCGGAGCAGCGTTTCCGGTCGTATCCGCACGAACTGTCCGGCGGGCAGTTGCAGCGGGTCGTGATCGCGATGGCGGTCGCGAACGAGCCGAGCCTCCTCGTCGCGGACGAGCCGACCACGGCGCTGGACGTCACCGTGCAGGCCGAAATCCTCGAACTGCTGCGGGATCTGGGCCGGCGCCTCGGCACGGCGATCCTGCTGATCACCCACGACATGGGCGTGGTCGCGGATCTCGCCGACCGCGTCGTGGTGATGTACGACGGCCAGGTCGTCGAGCAGAACGACGTCAGCTCGATCTTCACCGCACCGCGCGAGGAGTACACGCGACAGCTCCTCGGCTCGGTCGTCTCCCTCGGCGCGGTCGCCACCGAAGGCGTGGAGCGCGCGCTGTCGGCCGAACCGGTGCTCGTGCCGGGACACACTGCGCCGTTCGTTACTAATTCGACCACAGCCACGGCGGAAACGGGTACCTACGAGCAGGTCGGCTGCGGCCCGTATCCGCCTACTTTTGATCGGATTAGTAACGTCGCCGCGGAACACCCGGCCACGCGGTCGGTCCCCGACGTTCCGGCGGAGTCGCCCCTGCTGACCGTCGAAGACCTGTCCGTCACCTACCGGGGCCGGTTCCGGTCGCTGGCCGTCCGCGCCGCCGACGGCGTGAGCCTGCACGTGGAGCCGGGGGAGATCCTCGGGCTGGTCGGCGAATCCGGCTCGGGGAAGAGCACCGTGGCCGGCGCCGTCACCGGCCTGATCCCGCCCACCGCGGGCACGGTCCGGATCGGCGGCGCCGATCTCGCCCGCGTCCGGGGGCGGGCGGCGAAGGCACTGCGGCGGCGGATCGGCGTGGTCTTCCAGGATCCGTTGTCGGCGCTCAATCCCCGGATGCCGGCCGGGGCGAGCGTGGCGGCCCCGATCCGGCTGCACCGCCTGCTGCGTGGGTCCGAAGTGGACAGACGCGTCGCGGAACTGTTCGACGCCGTCCAGCTTTCGCCGGCGCTGCGCACGCGGTACCCGCACGAATTGTCCGGCGGGCAGCGCCAGCGCGTCTGCATCGCGAGGGCGCTGGCCCTGCGGCCCGATCTGCTGGTGGCCGACGAGCCGACGAGTGCCCTCGACGTCACCATCCAGGCCCGTGTCCTGGCGCTGCTGCGCTCGCTGCAGGACGAATTCGGGTTCGCCTGCCTGTTCATCAGCCACGACCTCGCGGTGATCGAGCAACTCGCCACCCGGGTCGCCGTGATGCACCGCGGGCACGTCGTCGAACAGGGCCCGACGAAGGCGGTGCTCACCGCGCCGGTCCATCCCTACACCCAGCGGCTGCTGTCGGCCGCGCCGGTCGCCGACCCCGCGGCGCAGCGTCGCCGCCGCGAGGCGTGGCGCGAACTCGGACAGCGCTCCCTGTGACAGGTGCGGGGTAATCCTCGGTCTGCGACGAAATTGTGAAAGCGGCCTGGCCGGCGCTACGATATCCGATGTGTGACACCGGAACCCTTTCGGTCCCATTCGGTTGCGGAGTGCACAATGAATCGCCCGGTACGGCAGGGGCGGTATCGCGAAAGGTTTCGAGAATAGCGGCGAAGATCGTTGACCCGACCCCTATTTTCGACCCCCTATCCCGGTTCTTGTTGGGGGATTTGTCGGATGTTGACGTTGTGGAAAGCTGCTGCTAGCGTCAATGGTGGCCCGGATGCGTCATCTGGCATCGAGAATTGGGCCGTAACTCCTCTCAGTTCTGTCGAGAGCGTTTACTGACGTATTTATTCTCGTGAGAAATGGAGTATGCGAATGCATTCTGCGAACAGCGTCAAGCGTGTCGCGGGCGTGGTGGCCGTAGCCGCGGCGGCCTTCGGGATCGCCGTGGCAGGCGGGTCCTCCGCGGCGGCGGCGCCGGCGCCGGACGCGCCGCAGGTCACGGTGTCGCCGTCGACGAATCTTTCCGAAGGGACTCCCATCACTGTCACCGTCTCCGGTTTCAAGGCCGCGCAGAAGGTGCACTTCTCGGAGTGCGCGGAGATCGGCGGCGCGAACGTGTGCGATCACGATGGTTCGGGGCAGATCACCACGGACGGGAATGGTGGTGGTTCCTCGGCGAGCGTGGCGCACAAGACGTTCGTCGGCTACCTCGACAACGGGACGAAGTGGGGAACCGTCGACTGCAAGACGGCCGAGCACGGCTGTTATGTCGGCGCCGGTGCCGATGACGGAACGGGCGCGACGACGGTGATTTCGTTCAGCTGATATCCCTGATCCGGGCGCTTTCCACGCGGCATGGGGAATTCTTCGGGATTCGCACGCCGACGTGGGGAGTGCCTGCCCCGGGCAGTGGGGCACGTCGTCGCCGGGGCCGGGTTTCCCGGCTGTCGAAGGGGAAACCGGCCGGGGAAGGACGACGTGCCCCCTGTCGGGACGGGGGCCGCCCTTGGCCGCCCGGCCGCGTCGCCGTTCGCGCCGTGCGAACGGCGAGGGTGCCGGAAACGCCGGAAATAGGGGTTGTGCGGTCGCCTTCCTGCAGTAGGGTTCAACGCTGACACGTCGACTGGGGCGGGCTGTCGATCCTGATGCGGGAGCGTCGGCAGGCGTGTGATGGGGGCGTTTGTGTGCGATACGTTGAGTACGACGACGCGCTGAAGATTCTGTGTGCGCTGGACGGGGGAGCGGCGGGAGGCGGTCTGGTCATCGTCAGCGGAAGCCTGGCGAGTGGCAAGACGAGCCTGCTGCACGAGTTCTCCCAGCATTCGGCCGAGGCGGGAATGGTCTCGTTGACGGCGGTCGGTTCCGCCGCCGAGAGTACCTTGCAGTTCGCCGTCATCGAGCAGATGTTCCGCGGCATGGGCACGCCTGACGAAGAGCGCCTGCTGGCATTGCTGGCGAGGGCGTCGGCCGTCGTCGAGGACAGTGAGCATGTCCTCGGCAGCACTAAGGTCAGTGATCCGGAGGTGCTCGCGACGGCCCGCGAGATGGGTAAAGTGCTGTCGGCAATGGCGCGCGAGCGAATCGTGTCCATCGCGGTCGACGACATTCATTTCGTCGACCGCATGTCGATGTGGCTGCTGTTGTATCTCTGGCGCCGGCTGCGGTCGGCGAGCGTGCGGATGGTCGTCAGCGAGTGGGTGTGGCCGCGGCCGACGCTGGCCGAGTTCCAGGTGGAACTGTCCCGGTTCCCGCACCGGCGGCTGCGGCTGGGCCCGATGAGCGAGGACAGCATCACCAGGTTCGCGAAGGGCCGTGTCCCCGCGGACGAGGCCGCAGACGTCGCCGCTGCCGTGCACCGGCTGAGTTCGGGCAACCCGCTGCTGGTGAACGCGCTCGTCCGGGAGTACGAGCAGGCCCGCAGGGGCGGTGCCATCGCGGGAACCGGTGCCGAGCTGACGGCGTCGGACGCCCAGCTCGGCGAGGACGTGGTGGCGTGCCTGCGCCGGTGGGGACCCCAGGTGCTCGACGTCGCCAGGGGACTCGCGGTGCTCGGTGAACGGGCCACCCCCGCGGGGGTCAGCAGGCTGATCGGGCGGCGCGCCGGTGTCGTCGAGCAGATCATGGAGATCCTGGCCACGGCGGGTTTCGCCGACGAAACGGGGCTGCGGCAGCCCGCGGCCCGCAAGGCCGTCCTGGCGGGCCTTCCCGCTCGCCGGCAAGCCGGCCTGCACGCCGAGGCCGCGCGCGTGCTGTACGCCGCGAACGCTCCCGCGCCGGCGGTCGCCGGTCATCTCGTCGCCGCGGGCCCCGTCCCCGGCGCGTGGGTCGTCCCGGTGCTGCGCGAGGCGGCGGAGCGGGCCTTGCGCAACGACGACGACGAATTCGCGGTCTGCTGTCTCGAACTCGCCGCGGGATCCGTGGACGGTGACGCCGAACCCGCGACGCGGGCCGCGCTCGTCGCGGGCATCGCCCGTGCCGCGTGGCGGAGTCATCCCTCACTGGCCGCACCGCATCGCGGCGCGCTGCACGCGGCGGCGCTGGCGGGCGACCTGTCGGCGCACGACAGGGTTTCCGCGTTGCGGCACGCGTTGTGGTTCGGCGACGAACCCGCCGCCGAGGAGGTGCTGGCCACGTTCGACCGGGCGGGCCGGGACGCCGACGCCCAGCTGGCCGTGCGGGCGCGCCTGATGTATCGCTGGGTCTACGGCGCGCCGCGGAACGAGCCGGAGGCCACCCGGCAAGCGGGGACGATCGGCACCGTGTGGACGCACGGGGTCACGGAGGCCACCGTCGCGCATGCCGAGCGGGTGCTGCACAGCGGCGTCCTCGCCGACACCACCGTCGAGACGCTCGGCACCGCGTTGCTCGTACTCGCCCTCGGCGCCGGCTACGGCAAGGTGACCGCCGCGGCCGAGCAGCTCCTGGCGGAGGCGGGACGCCGGACGGCCCGGGTCTGGCAGGCCGTGCTGACCGAGGTGACGGCTCGCATCGCGTTGCTGCGCGGGGAAATACCGGAGGCCGCGCGGCTGGCCTCGGAGGCGCTGGAGGTGCTCCCCGCCGAGGAATGGGGTGTGTGCGTCGGGTGGCCGCTGGGCACTCTCACACTCGCGCTCACGACGCTGGGGCAGCACGAGCGTGCCGGTGAGGTCGTGCGCGTCCCGGCACCCGACGCGATGAGCGGTACCTTGCCCGGCATCTGGTATCAGCGCGCCGTCGGGCACCACCGGCTGGCCACCGGCCGGATTCTCGCCGCCGTGAGCGACTTCCGCGACTGCGGCGAGCTCATCGCCCAGCGGCGCATCGACGTGCCCGAGCTGTTTCCGTGGCGTGGTGATCTCGCCGAGGCGACGCTGCAGCTCGGGCGGCGTGCCGAGGCCCGCTCGCTCGCCGCCGACCAGCTGGGCATGCTCGGGCAGCCGGTGACCGGGGCGCGCGGCGGCTCGCTCCTGCTGCTGGCCGCCTGCAGCGAACCCGCCAAACGCGTCGGGCTGCTGCGCCAGGCGGTGGAGGCGGCGGAGGCCGCGGGCGACGGGTTCCACCTGGTCCGGGCATTGACCGAGCTGAGCAAGGCGCATCAGGAGGCGGGGGAGTCCGAGCGTGCCCGCGCCGTCGCCAAGCGCGCGGCGGAGGAGGCGGCCTACCAGGGACACGCCGTACCCGAGCCGGCGCGGCCACCGCGGCGGCCCGAGGTGGCCGGGGACCCGCTGGCCGTGCTCAGCGGTGCCGAGTTGCGGGTCGCCCGGCTGGCGGGCCGGGGACACAGCAACATCGAGATCGGCGGAAAGCTGTTCCTGACGGTCAGCACGGTGGAACAGCACCTGACGCGGGTATATCGCAAGCTGGGGGTGGCCAGCAGGCGCGAGCTGGCCACCCTGGTCGGCCCGGCGCACCTGGCCGAATGACCGGTCGGTCCTTCTCACATCCGCCCTAGCGCACTTTCGACGGCGGGAACGGATACATACTGTCCCGTCAAAGTCACCTCCCGTGAGATTCGCATACCGGTTGTAACATGACATGGAGCTGCTGCGATTCGCCCGATAGGGGATATTTGGGGGAATTGAGCTGAAAGCGACTTCATAGTTTTTGCTAGGGGGAGCATAAATGGTTCGATTGCGTCATTCGGAAGCGCTGAATCAACTGAGCGGGCTCGCCGCCGACGCTTTCAATGAAAGTGGGACCCTGGTCGTCGTCCGCGGTGGGCCGGGAAGCGGAAAGACGAAGCTTGTCCACGATTTCGCCGGTATCGTGGCCGATACCGGCGCGTTGTTCCTCGGTGCCGCGGGCGCGCGAGCCGAAACGAACATCAGATCCGGCATCATCGATCAATTGTTTTACGGCGGGGGATTGCCGGCCGAGGTGACCGCGCGGGCCTGGGAGCTGCTCGCGACGGACGAGCGGGACCGGGTCGGCAAACACGAAATGCGGCTCACTCGCGAACTGTGCGCCGTACTGCTGGAACTGGCGAAGGGCTGGCCATTGGTCATCGCCGTCGACGATGTCCATTTCGGTGATCCGCAGTCCCAGCAATTGCTGCTCTCGTTGCAGCGGCGGCTCGCCTCGGCACCCATCCTCCTGGTGGTCACCATGTGGGACCGCCCGCACGTGCCCGACCCGCTGTTCATCGCCGAGCTGACCCGCCGTCCGCACCATCACATCCGGCTCGCCCGGCTGGGTGTCGAGGAGGTCGCCCATCTGGCCGACGCCGCCGGCGCGGCCGAAACGCCCCTGCCCGCCGCCGACCTGCACCGCATCAGCGGCGGCAACGCCCTGCTGGCGCGTGCGCTCATCCTCGACCACAGCGTGGCCACCACCTTCGGGCAGGAAACGGTGGAGCGGCCCGTCGTGGGGATGGAGTTCCGGCACGCGGTGCTCGCCTGCCTGGGCCGCTGGGACGATCAGCTGCTCGACGTCGCCCGCGGTCTCGCCGTGTTCGGCTCGATGGGGCCCGAGCAGGTCGGCAGGCTCGTGGCGGTCACGGCCGAGGACGTCGAGCAGGCTTCGGCGGTTCTCGCCGAAGCCGGGTTCCTCGTCGATGGCCGCTTCCGCCACCCCGCCGTCCGTGACGCCGTGCTGGACTCGATGTCCGCCGACCAGCGCGCCGAACTGCACCAGCGCGCCGCCGACCTGCGGTACCGGCGCGGTGGCCCGGCGATCGACGTCGCCGAACACCTCGTCGCCGCCGAGCGGGTGCCTGCGGGCTGGGGTGTCGCGCTGCTCCGGGACGCCGGCGAGCAGGCGCTGGCGGGCGACCGGGTCCGGTTCGCGGTGCGCTGCCTCGGTCTCGCCCTCCGCGACTGCCGTGAGGAGGCCACCCGCACCGGCCTGACCGCGACCCTCGCACGCGCCCAGTGGCGTCTCGACCCGAACGAGGCCATGGCGCATCTGCCGGTGCTGCGCGCCGCCATGAGCGACGACTCGATCTCCGGGCGTGACGTGCTCAGCGCGATCCGCAGCGTGCTGTGGACCGGGGACGCCGACGACATCGGCGAAGTGCTGCGGGTCGCCCGCGATCGCGGGCTGCTGCACGACCCGCTGACGGCCGCCGAACTCGGCCTGACCTACCGCCTTCTGCTCGGGACGTCGTCGGACGTCTTTCCCGACGACGATCCCGGTGACATAGCCGATCCGTGGACGCAGGCGGTGGTGGCACTGGCCGGGTTGTGGACCCATGGTGCCGCGGAGGAGGCGGCGGCCAGTGCCGAGCAGATCCTGCGGAGCTACTGCCTGGGAGACGGCACGATGGCGGTGGTGTCGAGCGCCTTGTTCGCGCTGGCCTTCGCCAACCGCCCGGACAGCGCCGCGGCGTGGTGCGACAAGCTGATCGACGAGGCGAAGCGGCGCGGCTCGCCCACCTGGTGCGCCATCTTCCAGTACATCCGCGCCGAAGCCGCCCTGCGCGCGGGTGACCTGCTCGCCGCGGAAGCCGCCATCACCGCCGTGGTGAACCCCACCGCGGCCAGGACCTGGGGTGCGTTCGTCGGTTACCCGGTCGCCGTCGCGCTCGGCGTCTACGACCGGCTCGGCAGGCACGAGGAGGCGGCCGCGGTGCTCGCGGCGGTACCGGTGCCGAAGTCGATGCACACCACGGTCCCCGGAATGCGCTATCTGCTCGCCCGTGGCCATCACATGCTGGCCACCGACCGCGTGTTCGCCGCGGTCCACGACTTCGAGACCGTCGGCCGCTTCGCCCGCAAGGGAAAGGTGGACTTCCCGCCGTTGCTGCCGTGGCGCGCCGGCCTCGCCATGGCCTACCTCCGTCTCAAGCGGACGGCGGAGGCACACGAGTTCCTCACCCAGCAACTCGGCAGGGGCGCCTATCTCGACGCCAGGACCAAAGGCATCAGCCTGCGCCTGCTGGCCCAGACCGGTGATCCGGCCCGCAGGCCCGCCCTGCTCGAACAGGCGGTGGCCGCCCTGCGCGAATCGGGCGACCGTCACGAACTGGGGCGCGCCCTCGCCGATCTCAGCGGGGTCTACCGGCAACTCGGCGAGCACAACCGGGCCGAGCAGACCGCACGCGCGGCCACCGCGGAGAAGAAGGCCTCCCTGGCCGCCCCGGCGGGCGGCAGGCCCAAGCCCAAGCTGGCCACGGCGGTCGCCGCGCCGGTCGATCTCCGCCGGACAGCCGAGCCCGCCTTCCGCGCTTCGCTGAGCAAGGCGGAACGCCGGGTCGCGCAATTGGCCGCCAAGGGGCACTCCAACCGGGAGATCGCCCGCTCCCTCTACATCACCGTCAGCACGGTCGAGCAGCACCTGACCCGCGTCTACCGCAAACTCCGCACGAACAACCGCGCCGAACTCTCGACCGTGCTCGACTCCGCGTGATCGGGAGCAAACCCCTACGGCCGGGCACACCGGAAAATAAGGGGTCGGACGCGGCGGGGGCGCTGCTACCTTTCGACGCGGTTTTCCGCAGCCGTGTTTTCCGTGCTTTTCCCGTGCTGCCCGGCCTCTTTTCCGGTGCTTTCTGGGGGTGCCCATGCGTGTACTGTTCGCGACAGCGCCGGAACGGGAGCGGCTGTACAACCTCGTGCCGATCGCGTGGGCGTTGCGGGCGGCGGGACACGAGGTGCAGATCGCGGGGCGCCGCGATTTCACCCCGGTGATCAACCGCGCCGGGGTGGTGGCGATCGAGCTGGACGATGCCGGGCACGCCGCCGCGGACTCCCGGTCCGTCGACGACCTGATCGGCCATGCCCGGCGATGGGCACCCGATCTGATCGTCTGGGACGAACTGATGCCCGCCGCGCCGGTGGCCGCGCGGGTCGCGGGTGTGCCCAGCGTGCGCGTGCTCACCGGGGCGGACGAGCCGGTCGTGACAGCGGACGGATTCCGCCGCCGGATGGGCGCGGATTTCGGCCGGTTCGGCCTGACCGCGGACCAGGGCCTGGTCGAGGGCGAGGCGACGCTGGATCCGACGCCGCGGTCGCTGCGGCCGCCGGGCGCCGGCGATCACCTCGCCGTGCGGTTCGTGCCCTACGCCGGGCCCGCCGAGGTGGCGGCGTGGCTGCGGCGGTCACCCCGACGGCCCCGATTGTGTTTGGCATCAGTGACTTCCGAAGCGCTGGCGACGGTGTTCGGCGCGGTCGCCGCACTCGACGTCGAGGTGGTCTGTACCACCGGGACGGCCGGGCTGCCCGCGGGCGCCGCCGTGCCGGACAACGTCCGGCCGGTGGAATCCGTGGCGTGGAGCCCGTTGCTGTCCACCTGTTCGGCCGTGGTGCACGGCGGCGGGGCGAGCCAGGCGCTCGCCGCGGTGAGCCATCGGCTGCCGCAGCTGGTCGTCGGTCCGGAAACCGGGCTGGTGACACGGATCGAACGCGCGGGCGCCGCGCTGACGGCCCGCGCTGACATCTCGTCCGCCGTCACGAGGCTGCTCGAGGACGAGGCGTTGCGAGCCGCCGCGGACCGGCTCGGCGAAGAGCTGTCGCAGGCGCCTGCCCCGGCCGGGCTGGTCGCCGAACTGACCGGTCTCGCCCGCTCGTTTTAGGGGCTGCCGCGCGCGCGGGCTGTGGTTGACTTCCTCTCACCGAATCGGATTCCCGGTTCGTCGGTGGCTTTCATTGCCGGGGGGATATCAATCGAATCCGCTGTCCCGGTGTGCCCGCGGCCGGGTGCCGGGGATGAGCGGACGAGGAGGATGAGCGGTGACGGATCAGGACAAGCTGCTCGGATATCTCCGGCGTATGACGGGTGAGCTGAAAATCACCCGGCGGCAATTACGGGAAATGGAGAACCGGGCGGCCGAGCCGATAGCGATCATCGGGATGGCATGCCGCTACCCCGGCGGCGTTTCCTCACCGGAGGGGCTGTGGCAGCTGGTCGCCGACGGCCGGGACCCGGTCGGCGAGTTCCCCGCCGATCGTGGCTGGGACCTCGCCGCGCTCTACGACCCCACCGGCGAGCGCCCCGGCAGCAGCTACGTCCGGCACGCGAACTTCCTCGACGACCCGGCGGGATTCGATCCGGAGTTCTTCGGCATCGCCCCGCGCGACGCGCTGGAGATGGACCCGCAGCAGCGCCTGCTGCTGGAAGTGTCGTGGGAGGCGTTCGAACGGGCCGGGCTGGTGCCCGCCGAGCTGCGGGGCAGCCGGACCGGGGTGTTCGCCGGGGTGATGTACCACGACTACTCGCCGGGCGGCAGCCTGGGCAGTGTCGTCTCCGGCCGGGTCGCCTACACCCTCGGCCTCGAAGGCCCGGCCGTCACGGTCGACACCGCGTGCTCGTCCTCACTGGTCGCGGTGCACTGGGCGGCCGAGGCGCTGCGCCGTGGCGAGTGTTCGATGGCGCTGGCCGGCGGGGTGACGGTGATGGCGACGCCGGAGCCGTTCATCGACTTCAGCCGCCAGCGTGGGCTGTCACCGGACGGGCGCTCCAAGGCGTTCGCGGAGGCCGCCGACGGCGTCGGCTGGGGCGAAGGCGCGGGCGTGCTGCTCGTGCAGCGGTTGTCCGACGCCCTGCGGGACGGCCGCGAAGTGCTCGCGGTGCTCCGCGGTTCGGCCGTCAACTCCGACGGCGCCAGCAGCGGGCTCACCGCCCCGAACGGCCTCGCCCAGCAACGGGTGATCACGGACGCGCTCCGCGCCGCCGGGCTGGCACCGTCCGATGTGGACGCTGTGGACGGGCACGGCACCGGAACCACCCTGGGCGACCCGATCGAGGTGCAGGCGTTACTCGCCACCTACGGAAAGGACCGGCCAGCGGACCGGCCGCTGTGGCTGGGCTCGGTCAAGGCGAACCTCGGTCACACCCAGGCCGCGGCAGGCGTGGCCGGGGTGATCAAGATGGTCATGGCCTTGCGCAACCGGATCCTGCCGCGCACCCCGCACGTGGACCGGCCCTCGCCGCATGTCGACTGGTCGGCCGGTTCCGTGCGGCTGCTCACCGAACCACGCCCGTGGGCCGAGGGCGGCACCCCGCGCCGGGCCGGTGTCTCCTCGTTCGGCATCAGCGGCACGAACGCCCACGTCCTCATCGAGGAGCGGCCCGCGGCGGAGGGACCCGCCGCGCGACCGGCCGGGTGTGCGGTGGTGCCGTGGGTGTTGTCCGGGCACACCCCGGAAGCGCTCGTGGCCCAGGCGAAGCAGCTGTCCTCAATGGACAGTGGAAACCTTTCCGACGTGGCGTACTCGCTGGCCGTCACCCGTACCGCCTTTCCGCACCGCGCCGTCGTCGTCGGCACCGAGCACGCGGAGATCGCGGCGGGGCTGCGCGCGCTCGCCGAGGGTGCCGCGTCCGGGCGGGTGGTGACCGGCACGGCCGGGGGCGGGCGGACGGCGTTCCTGTTCTCCGGGCAGGGCAGCCAGCGCGCCGGGATGGGGCTCGCGCTCGCCGGGGAGTTCCCCGCGTTCGCCGCCGCCTTCGACGCGGTGTGCGCGGAACTCGACCGGTATCTGGACCGTCCGATCAGGAGCGTCATCGCGGACGGGGACGGCCTGGACGACACCGGTGCCACCCAGCCCGCGTTGTTCGCCGTCGAGGTGGCGTTGGCCCGGCTGCTCGAATCCTGGGGCGTGCGGCCGGATGTGGTGCTCGGGCATTCGGTCGGCGAACTGCCGGCGGCGCACCTGGCCGGTGTGCTGTCCCTGCCCGACGCCGCCAGGCTAGTGGCCGCGCGGGGCAGGTTGATGGCCGCGCTGCCCGCGGGTGGCGCGATGGTGGCCGTCGAGGCGACCGAGGAAGAGGTACTGCCGCTGGTGGGCCCGCGGCTCGGCATCGCGGCGGTGAACGGACGGCGGTCGATCGTACTGTCCGGTGTGGACAGTGTGGTCGCCGGGGCGGCGGCGCATTTCACGGCGGCCGGGCGGCGGGTCAGGCGGTTGCCGGTGTCGCACGCGTTCCATTCGGTGCTGATGGAGCCGATGCTCGCCGAGTTCCGGGCCGTGGCCGGGTCGGTCCGCTACGCCGAACCGCGCACGCCGATCGTGTCGACGGTGAGCGGGGGTCCGGTCATGGCGGCCGAGGTGTGCTCACCGGACTACTGGGTACGCAACGTCCGGGACACGGTACGGCTTTCCGCCGCCGTCACGGCGTTGCGAGGAGTGACCAGAATCGTCGAGATCGGGCCGGACGGCTCGCTGGCGGCGACGGCCGCGGAATCCACGGACGCGACCGTGATCCCGGTGCTGCGCCGTGACCGGCCCGAGGTCGCCGCGTGCGTGACGGCGCTGGCCCGGCTGCACGCGACCGGTGCGGTGGTCGACTGGCACGCGTTCTTCCCCGGAGCATCCAAAGTGGACCTGCCGACTTATCCGTTCCAGCGGCGGCGATACTGGATGCGTTCGACGCGTTCTGGCGCGGTGTCGTCGGCCGGCCTTGCCGACGCGGACCATCCCTTGCTGGGAGCGGTCGTCGCCAGGCCCGACTCCGGTGGGCTGGTGCTGACCGGCCGCCTTGCGGCCGACGCGGACTGGCCGGCCGAACACGTGATCCACGGTACGCGGCTGCTGCCGGGCACCGCGCTGGTCGAAGTGGTGCTGCGCGCCGCGGCCGAAGCCGGCTGCACGCGGATCGACGAACTGACGATGCAGGTGCCGGTCGTACTGCCGGAGTCCGCGCCGCTCGCGGTCCAGGTGGTCGTCGGGCCGCCCGGAGAGGCCGGGACCCGGTCGGTGGCCGTGTATTCCGAGTCGTCCGGGGAGTGGACGTGCCATGCCACCGGTGTGCTCGGCGAAGGCACCGGGACGTGGTCGGACCTGACATCGTGGCCGCCCGCCGGTGCGGAGGAAATCGCTCTCGACGGCCGCTACGACGAACTCGCCGCGCAGGGTTACGAGTACGGCCCGTCCTTCCGGGGGCTGCGCCGGGTGTGGCGCCGCGAGGACGAAGTGTTCGCCGAGGTCGCCCTCCCCGAGGACAGGCGTGCCGACGCCGCGGCGTTCGCCGTGCATCCCGCGCTGTTCGACGCCGCCCTGCACGCACGGCTCGTCGTGGCGTCCGGCGAGCAGGCCCAGCTGCCGTTTTCCTGGACCGGGGTGACCATCGGGCCTGCCACCGGGGTCTCCGCGTTGCGGGTCCGGATCACCGGCACCGGCGCGATCGCCTGTGCGGACGCCTCCGGGACACCGGTCGTCGAGGTCGAATCCCTGACCACCCGCCCGGCCGGTACGGCGCCGGCGGACACCGCGTCGCGTGACGCGCTGTTCGAGGTGCGGTGGCGGCAGATCGCGAGCCGGCCTGTCCGAGCCGCCCTCGTCGGGCCCGGTGCGTGGCGCGGGCCCCGGTTCGCCGATGTGCGCGAACTGGCCGAGGCCGCGGAGCGGCCGCCGGTCGCCATCGCTTGTGTGCCGGAGACCCCGGACAGGGGTGTACCCGATGAGGCCAGGGCGACGGCCGAATGGGCGCTGGAGCTGGTGCGGGCGTGGCTCGCCGAGGAGCGATTGCACGACGTCCCGCTCGCCGTGGTCACCCGCAACGGCATCGCGGCCGGGCACGACGACGCCGTGGACCTCGCCATGGCGCCGGTGTGGGGCCTCGTACGGGCCGCGCAGGCCGAGCACCCCGGCCGGTTCCTGCTGGTCGATCTCGAGCGGGGCGACGACGAGATCCCCGAGGTGTTTTCCCCGGCCGAGCCGGAGATCGCCGTTCGTGGTGGGGTGTCGCTGGTTCCGCGTCTTGTGCGTGCCGCTGTGTCCGTTGTGGACGGTGGCGGGGTCGAGGGCGCGGTTCTGGTCACGGGTGGTACCGGTGGTCTGGGTGCGGTGTTCGCGCGGCATCTGGCGGGTCGTGGTGTGCGGCGGTTGGTGTTGGTGTCGCGTCGGGGTTTGGCTGCGCCGGGGGCGCCGGGGTTGGTGGCCGAGTTGTCGGCCGTGGGTGCCGAGGTTTCGGTGGTGGCTTGCGATGTGGCCGACCGGGCCGCGGTGACGGCCTTGGTCGCCGATATCGGCGGGCCGATCCTCGGGGTGATCCACGCGGCGGGCGTGCTCGACGACGGGCTCGTCGCATCGCTGACCCCGGAGCGCCTCGACGCCGTGTTGCGGCCGAAGGTCGATGGCGCCTGGTGGTTGCACGAGGCGACCGCGGGGCTCGGCCTGGAGTTCTTCGTGCTGTTCTCCTCGGTGTCCGGAGTGCTGGGCAGCGCGGGACAAGCCGCTTACGGCGCGGCCAACACGTTCGTCGACGGCCTGGCGGCTCATCGGCGTTCTCTCGGTCTTCCCGGCGTTTCCCTTGCCTGGGGCCCGTGGGATCTCGGCCTCGCGGGCGATCTCGCGGCGGCCGACGTCGGGCGAATGGAGCGAGCCGGGGTTTCCGCGCTGTCGGCGGCCCAGGGCGTGGCGTTGTTCGACGCCGCGATGGGCGCGGGCCCGGCGCTCGTCGTCCCGGCCCGGCTCGACCTGGCGGCTGTTCGCGCTTCGGCTGCCGCCGACGCCGTGCCCGCGTTGCTGCGCGGTTTGGTCCGCGTGCCGGCCGCGGCGCCCCGGAGCGGGCTGGCGGACCGGGTACGGGCGTTGCCCCCGGCGGAGGCCGGGCAGCTCCTGGTGGACCTCGTGCGTGGGCATGTCGCCGTGGTGCTGGGTTTCGGCTCGGGCGCTTCCGTCGGGGTGGATCGTTCGTTCGGGGAACTGGGTTTCGATTCGTTGTCGGCGTTGGAGTTGCGTAACCGGTTGATGGAGGTGTCGGGGCTCCGGTTGCCGGCGTCGTTGGTGTTCGACTACCCCTCCGTGACGGCCGTGGCCGAGTTGTTGCTGGTGGAGCTGGGGATTCGTGAGCGGCCCGAGTCCGACGCGGTGGTACGGGACGCCACGGTCGACGATCCGGTGGTGATCGTCGGGATGGGATGCCGTTATCCGGGTGGCGTGGTGTCGCCGGAGGATTTGTGGGATCTGGTGGTTTCCGGTGGGGACGGCATCGGCGGGTTTCCCGCCGATCGCGGCTGGGACCCGAATGTGGTGAATCCCGGCGGCGAAGCCGGGGCCTCGTATGTGGGCCGCGGCGGATTTCTGGCGGGTGTGGCGGATTTCGACGCGGGGTTTTTCCGGGTGAGTCCGCGTGAGGCTGTGGGGATGGATCCGCAGCAGCGGCTGTTGCTGGAGGTGTGCTGGGAGACGGTCGAGCGCGCGGGGATCGCACCGTCGGATTTGCGGGGTTCGCAGACCGGCGTCTTCATGGGGGTGATGTACCACGATTGGGGCCGCGGTGGGGGGATCCCCGAAGACATCGCCGGATACGTGAGCAACGGCAGCTTGGGCAGTGTGGTGTCGGGCCGGATCGCCTACACGTTGGGGCTCGAGGGGCCCGCGGTGAGTGTGGACACGGCGTGTTCGTCGTCGTTGGTCGCGTTGCATTGGGCCGTGCAGTCGTTGCGGCGCAACGAATGTTCGCTGGCCTTGGTCGGCGGGGTGACCGTGATGGTGTCGCCGGAGCCGTTCGTGGACTTCTCCCGTCAGGGTGGGCTTGCTCGGGATGGCCGGTGTAAGTCGTTCGCGGCGGCCGCGGACGGCACCGGTTGGTCCGAGGGTGTCGGTGTGTTGCTGGTGGAGCGCCTTTCGGACGCGCGCCGCAACGGGCACGACGTGCTCGCGGTGATCCGGGGTTCGGCGGTGAACTCCGACGGCGCCTCCCACGGGCTGACCGCGCCGAACGGCCGGGCGCAGCAACGGGTGATCCGCCGGGCACTCGCCGACGGCGGCCTCGAACCGTCCGATGTGGACGCCGTCGAAGGACACGGCACCGGGACGGTGCTGGGTGATCCGATCGAGGCGCAGGCGTTGCTGGCGACTTATGGCAGGGATCGCGTTGAGCCGTTGTGGTTGGGGTCGGTGAAGTCGAATATCGGTCACGCGCAGGCGGCGGCGGGGGTGGCCGGGGTGATCAAGATGGCGATGGCCATGCGGCACGGTTCGCTGCCCAAGACCTTGCACGTCGATGCGCCGTCACCGCATATCGACTGGGACACGGGGAATGTGCGGTTGCTGACCGAGGCCCGGGAGTGGGCGGTCAACGGTCGTCCGCGCCGGGCGGGGGTGTCCTCCTTCGGCATCAGCGGCACCAACGCCCACGTTGTCCTGGAAGAAGGAGAGTCCCGGCCCGCCAAGGCCGCTCCCGGCTGGTCCCTTCCCGTGGCGTGGCCGGTGTCCGCGGCGAGCCCGCGGGCGCTGCGGGCGCAGGCAGGACGCTTGCTGTCCTGGCGTGGCGACCGGAATCCGGTCGACGTCGCCTTCTCGCTGGCCACCACCCGGGCACCCCTGGAACACCGCGCCGTGGTGGTCGGCTCCGGCCGGGCCGATCTGAAAGCGGGTCTGGTCGCGCTGGCGGACGACACGCCCGCGTCCGGCCTCGTCACCGGAGAACCACGCGACGGCGCGACCGCTTTCCTGTTCTCCGGGCAGGGCGCGCAGCGCGCCGGCATGGGCCTCGAACTGGCCGACGCGTTCCCGGTGTTCGCCGAGGCACTCGACGAGATCTGCACGGAAGCAGACCGCACGGCGGGCGGGTCGTTGCGATCACTGATCGAGAGCGGCGAAGGGCTGGACCGGACCGAACACACGCAGCCCGCGTTGTTCGCGGTCGAGGTGGCGTTGTTCCGGCTGCTCGAATCGTGGGGAGTGCGGCCGGACGTCGTCGCGGGGCATTCGATCGGCGAATTCGCCGCGGCACACGTCGCGGGTGTCTGGTCGCTCGCCGACGCCGTACGGCTGGTGACAGCGCGGGGCAGGCTGATGGCGGCGCTGCCCGAGGGCGGGGTGATGGTGGCGGTCGAGGCGGCCGAGGACGAGGTGCGGCCGCTGCTCACCGAAGGCGCCTGGCTTGCCGCGGTGAACGGACCGCGGTCGGTGGTCGTCTCGGGTGCCGACGACGCCGTGTCGGCGGTCGTGAACCGATTGGCTGCCGACGGCCGCCGGGCGAAACCCCTGCGGGTGTCGCACGCGTTCCACTCCGGGCTGATGGAGCCGATGCTGGCCGGGTTCCGGTCGGTGGCCGAATCCGTGACCTTCGGCGCTCCCCGGATCCGCTTCGTGTCGACCGTGACCGGTGGGGCGGTGGCGGCCGGCGAACTGTGCACCGTGGACTATTGGGTCCGCAATGTACGGGACACCGTGCGCTTCGCCGACGCGGTGCGGCAGCTGGCCGGAACCGGAGTGAGCCGGTACGTCGAGGTCGGGCCGGACGCGGTGCTCTCGGGCCAGGTCCGCGCGTGCGTTCCCGGCGAGGCCGTCGTGGTTCCGGTACTGCGCCGCGACCGCTTCGAACCGATGACCGCCGTGACCGCGCTGGCACACCTGTACGTGTCGGGCGGCGCGGTCGACTGGGCGGGTTACTTCGCGGGCAGCGGAGCGTCCAAAGTGGACCTGCCGACCTACGCGTTTCAGCGCTCGCGCTACTGGTTGACGCCGAAGCCTCCCGCGGCGACGGCCGCCGAGTCCGGGCAGGCCGGGACCGATCACCCCATCCTGCGCGCCGTCGTGCCGGTGCCCGCGACCGGCGGAGTAGTGCTGACCGGCACGCTGTCGCCTGTCCGGCACCCCTGGCTGGCCGATCACCTCGTGCGGGACCGCGTGGTGGTGCCCGGTACCGCTTTCGTGGATCTGGCCCTGCGAGCCGGTGCCGAGGTGGACTGCGGCGAGGTTCGTGAGCTGGTCATCGAAGCACCGCTGGTCCTGCCCGGTACGGCGGCCGTCCAGGTGACGGTGGACGGCGCCGGGGCCGACGGAACACGCGCGGTGACAGTGTTTTCGCGGCCCGAGGGTGACGAGGGGGAGTGGACCCGGCACGCGACCGGACTGCTCGCGCCCGCCGGTGCCGAACCGGCGCCCGATCTGGCCGAATGGCCGCCGTCCGGGGCGGAGCCCGTCGATGTCGATGCTCTCTATGCCGGCCTCGCCGACGTCGGCCTGGCGTATGGGCCGGTGTTCCGGGGTGTCCGGCGGGCTTGGCGTACCGGTGACACGATCTGTGCGGAGGTCGCGCTGCCCGATGAGGTCGACACCACCGGCTTCGGCCTGCATCCGGCTCTCCTCGACGCCGCGCTGCACCCGATCGCGCTGCTGCGCGAGGACGCGGCCGAGGCCCAGGTCCCGTTCGCCTTCCAAGCGGTGAGCCGCTGGTCCGGCCGGGCGACGACGCTGCGGGTCCGCCTGTCCGGCACGGACACCGTGTCGATCGTGGCCGTCGACGCCGCCGGAACGCCGGTGGTCACCATCGCTTCCCTTACCCTGCGCGAGGTTTCCTCCGGCACAGCGGTCGCCCGGGACTCGCTGTTCGAGACGCGGTGGGTGCCCGCGAGCGACGTCGAGCCGGTCGAATCGCGCAAAGTCACTCACGTCTCCGAACTGACGGCGCTGGCCGAGGCCGTGGGCGAAGGCGCGGGAATGCCCGGCGAGGTGTGTTATGTCCTGCCCGCTCGCGATGGTGAGGTTCCGGAGGTCGCGCGGGCGGTCACCGCCGAGTTGCTCGCGGTGGCACGGACCTGGCTGGGCGAGCCGCGGTTCGCGCAAGCACGGCTGACGGTGCTCACCCGTGGCGCGGTCGCGGCCGTGGACGGCGACGTCCCCGACCCCGGGATGGCCGCGGCCTGGGGACTGATGAGATCGGCCGTGGCGGAGCACCCCGGCCGGTTCCGGGTGATCGACCTCGACGCCACGGCCGGACCCACCGCGTTCGGCTCGGACGAACCGGAGATCGCCGTTCGTGGTGGGGTGTCGCTGGTGCCGCGTCTTGTGCGTACCGCTGTGTCCGTTGTGGACGGTGGCGGGGTCGAGGGCGCGGTTCTGGTCACGGGTGGTACCGGTGGTCTGGGTGCGGTGTTCGCGCGGCATCTGGCGGGTCGTGGTGTGCGGCGGTTGGTCTTGGCGTCGCGCCGGGGCTTGGCTGCGCCGGGGGCGCCGGGGCTGGTGGCCGAGTTGTCGGCCGTGGGTACCGAGGTTTCGGTGGTGGCCTGCGATGTGGGTGACCGGGCCGCGGTGCGGGAGCTGGTCGCCGGGATTCCGGGCCGGCTGGCCGGCGTGGTGCACGCGGCGGGCGTGACCGACGACGGGCTGCTCGAATCGCTGACCCCGGAGCGCGTCGACGCCGTGTTGCGGCCGAAGGTCGATGGGGCCTGGTGGTTGCACGAGGCGACCGCGGAGCTGGACTTCTTCGTGGTGTTCTCCTCGGCCTCCGGCACGCTCGGCACCGCGGGCCAGGCCGCGTACGCCGCGGGCAACGCCGCCGTCGACGCCTTGGCCGAAGTGCGGCGTTCCGCGGGCTTGCCGGGTGTTTCCCTTGCCTGGGGACTCTGGGATCTCGGTATGGCGGACGAGCTCGCCGACGCGGACCTCGCCCGGATGCGCCGTTCCGGGGTGACGGCCTTGACCGTCGAGGAAGGACTCGCGCTGTTCGACACGGCCATCTCGGCCGACCGCGCTGTCGTGCTCCCGATCCGGCTCGATCTCGCCGCGGTGCGCGCACAGGCGGCGCGGGACGGCGTTCCCCCGCTGTTACGCGGCTTGGTCCGTGCGCCGGCACGCCCGGCGAATCCGGGCGGGCTGCGTTCCCGTATCGCGGAAATGCCTGCCGTCGAGGCGGAGCGTGTTCTGCTCGAGCTGGTGCGTGGTCATGTCGCCGTGGTGCTGGGTTTCGGTTCGGGTGTTTCCGTCGGGGTGGATCGTTCGTTCGCGGAGCTGGGTTTCGATTCGTTGTCGGCGTTGGAATTGCGTAACCGGCTGAGCGAGGTTTCCGGGGTGCGGCTGCCGGTTTCGCTGGTGTTCGATTATCCGTCGGTAGCGGCGGTGGCCGGATTGCTGCTGGCGGTACTCGGTGCCGGGGAAAGTGCCGAGTCCCCTGTGGTCGCTCCGCGCGAGCTGGACGGTGATCCGGTGGTGATCGTGGGGATGGGGTGCCGTTATCCGGGTGGTGTGGTGTCGCCGGAGGGTTTGTGGGATCTGGTGGTTTCCGGTGGTGACGGTATCGGGGATTTCCCGGTCGACCGTGGCTGGGACCTGAATGTGGTGGGTTCTGACGGTGATGCCGGGTCTTCGTATGTGGGTCGTGGTGGGTTTTTGGCGGGGGTGGCGGATTTCGATGCGGGGTTTTTCCGGGTGAGTCCGCGTGAGGCTGTGGGGATGGATCCGCAGCAGCGGTTGTTGCTGGAGGTGTGCTGGGAGACGGTGGAGCGTGCGGGGATCGCGCCGTCGGATTTGCGGGGTTCTCAGACCGGTGTGTTCATGGGGGTGATGTATCACGATTGGGGCCGGGGTGGTGAGGTTCCCGAAGAGGTTGCCGGGTATGTGGGCAACGGCGGTTTGGGCAGTGTGGTGTCGGGCCGGATCGCTTATACGTTGGGGCTCGAGGGTCCTGCGGTGAGTGTGGATACGGCGTGTTCGTCGTCGTTGGTGGCGTTGCACTGGGCTGTGCAGTCGTTGCGGCGCAATGAATGTTCGCTGGCGTTGGTGGGTGGGGTGACGGTGATGGTGTCGCCGGAGCCTTTTGCGGATTTTGCTCGTCAGGGTGGGCTTGCTCGTGATGGCCGGTGTAAGTCGTTCGCGGCGGCCGCGGACGGGACGGGCTGGTCCGAGGGCGCCGGTGTGTTGCTGGTGGAGCGTTTGTCGGACGCGCGCCGGAACGGGCATGAGGTTGTGGCCGTGGTGCGGGGTTCGGCGGTGAATTCGGATGGTGCGTCGAACGGGTTGACGGCGCCGAACGGCCGGGCGCAGCAGCGGGTGATTCGCCGGGCGCTCGCCGAGGGTGGTCTTGATCCGTCCGATGTGGACGTTGTGGAGGCGCATGGTACCGGGACGGTATTGGGTGATCCGATCGAGGCGCAGGCGTTGCTGGCGGTTTTCGGCCGGGAGCGGGTTGAGCCGTTGTGGTTGGGGTCGGTGAAGTCGAATATCGGTCACGCGCAGGCGGCGGCGGGGGTGGCCGGGGTGATCAAGATGGCGATGGCGATGCGTCATGGTGTGTTGCCGGAGACTTTGCATGTCGACGCGCCGTCGCCGCATATTGATTGGGACACGGGGAATGTGCGGTTGTTGACCGAGGCCCGGGAGTGGGCGGTCAATGGTCGTCCGCGCCGGGCGGGGGTGTCGTCGTTCGGCATCAGCGGCACCAACGCCCACGTCATCATCGAGGAATCCGGCGAGCGGCCATCCGCCCCGGGCCCGTCGAGCCCACCGCCCGTCACGCCGTGGGTGCTCAGTGCCCGCACCGAGCCCGCGTTACGGGCGCAGGCAGGGCGCTTGCTGTCCTGGCGTGGCGACCGGAATCCGGTCGACGTCGCCTTCTCGCTGGCCACCACCCGGGCACCCCTGGAACACCGGGCCGTGGTGTTCGACGGCAGGGACGGCGTCGCCGCACTGGCACGCGGCGAATCGCCTGGCGTCGCGGATGTCGTGCAGGATGGCGCGACCGCTTTCCTGTTTTCCGGGCAGGGGGCGCAGCGCGCCGGTATGGGTCTCGAACTGGCCAAGGCGTTCCCGGTGTTCGCTGAGGCATTCGACGAGGTCTGCGCGGAAATCGACCGGCACCGGGGCGGCTCGATCAAGGAAGCGATCGTCACCGGGGAGGGGCTGGACCACACCGGCACCACGCAACCGGCCTTGTTCGCCCTCGAAGTCGCGCTGTCCCGGCTGCTCGGATCCTGGGGCGTGCGACCGGATTTCCTGGTCGGGCATTCGGTCGGTGAGCTCACTGCCGCGTACGTGGCCGGAGTGTTCTCGCTGCCGGACGCGGCCCGGCTCGTCGTCGCGCGAGCCCGGCTGATGGCGGCGCTGCCCGAGGGCGGGGTGATGGTGGCGGTCGAGGCGGCCGAGGACGAGGTGCGCCCGCTGCTCACCGGGGGAGCGGGCATCGCGGCGGTCAACGGGCCGCGCTCCCTGGTCGTTTCCGGGGCCGAGCAAGCGGTCGGGAAGGTCACGGCCGCACTGGGCAGGGCCAAGCGGCTGCCGGTGTCCCACGCGTTCCACTCGCCGCTGATGGAACCGATGCTGGCCGGGTTCCGGTCCGCCGCCGAGGCCGTGACCTACCACGCCGCGCGGATTCCGCTGGTGTCCACCGTGACCGGGACGGTCGCCGGCGCGGAATTGCGCACCCCGGACCACTGGGTGCGCAACGTGCGGGACAGCGTCCGGTTCGCGGACGCCGTGAGCACCCTCGCCGGTGCGGGAGCGGTGCGCTGCGTGGAGATCGGGCCCGACGCGGTGCTGACCGCGATGGCCCGGCAGAGCGCCGACATGTCCGTGGTGCCGATGCTGCGGCGCGACCGGCCCGAGCCGGACACCGCCGTCGCGGCGCTCGCGCGGCTGTGGGCGTCCGGAGCCGACGTCGATTGGGCCGCGTACTTCGCGGGCAGTGGTGCTCGCCGGGTCGCCTTGCCCACGTATCCCTTCCAGCGCAAGACTTATTGGCTGCGGCCCGTGCCGCGGTCCGATCTCGCCGCGGCGGGCCTGGCCGGGGTCGGCCACCCCCTGCTCGGCGCGGCGGTGCGGATGCCGGGGACCGACGCCGTGGTGTTCACCACCCGGCTTGGCACGGACACGGCGTCGTGGCTGGGCGAGCACGTCGTGCTCGACCGGATCGTCCTGCCCGGTACCGCGTTCGTCGAGGTGGTGCTGCGAGCCGGGGCCGAGGTCGGCTGCGGCCAGCTGGCCGAGCTGACCCTGGCCGCGCCGCTGGTGCTGTCTCCGCGGGGCGGCGTCGTGGTGCAGGTGAAAGTCGACGCGCCCGGCGAGTCGGGACAACGGGCCGTCGAGGTCCATTCCCGCGCCGACGAACCGGACGCGCCGTGGACCAGGAACGCCACGGGGGTGCTGCTGCCCGCCGACGCCGCCCCGATCGAGGTGGGCCCCGTCGCCGAGTGGCCACCCCCTGGCGGCGCCGAGGTGGACGTGACCGGTCTTTACGACGACCTCGCCGCCCTCGGTTACGACTACGGGCCCGCCTTCCGGGGACTTCGGCGGATGTGGCGACGCGGTGAGGAATTGTTCGCCGAGGTCACGCTTCCTCCCGAGACCGTCGGCGTGCGCGCGTACGGCGTGCATCCGGCGCTGTTCGACGCGGCGTTGCACGCTCAGCTGCTGGACATGGACGGCGAAGGCGGGCCGGTTCTCCCGTTCGCCTGGAACGGGGTCTCGCTCGGCGCTGGTACCGGCACGGCCGAGTTGCGAGTACGGATCGCTCCGGCCGGGAGCGACGCGGTGTCGCTGATCGCCGTCGACAGCGCGGGCACGCCGGTCGTGTCGGTGGCGTCCCTGGTGGCCCGTCCGGCCGGTGCCCTGCCCTCCGCACCGGTCGGCCGGAACGCGTTGTGGCGGATCACCTGGGAACCGGTCGAGGTGACGCCGTGCCCGGACGCCGCCGTGCACCGTATGTCCGCTGTGGACGGTGAAGTTCCGGTGGCGACTCGCGCCGCGCTGAACGAGGCGCTGGGCGTGATCCAGGACTGGCTGACGGAACCCACCGGGCGGTTGACGTTCGTCACCCGGGACGCGGTGGCGGTCGGCGGCGAACGGGTGAACCCGGCGCACGCGGCCGTATGGGGGCTGGTCCGGGCGGCCGAGGCGGAACATCCGGGCCGTTTCCGGTTGCTGGACCTGGATTCCGGCGACGCGGAGGTGCCGGGCGACCATGCCGAGCTCGCCGTCCGCGGCGGGGTGGCCCACGTGCCCGGCCTGGCCCGGGTGTCCGTTGTGGACACCGAGCCTCCCGCCGTGGCCGGCACGGTCCTGATCACCGGCGGCACGGGTGGTCTCGGCGCGCTGCTCGCCCGGCACCTCGTCGTCGCGCACGGCGTGCGGCGTCTGGTGCTCACCTCACGCCGGGGGCGGGCCGCGTCGGGCGCGGCCGAACTGGCCGGGGAACTCGCCGGGCTCGGTGCCGAAGTCGTCGTCGCGGCGTGTGACGTCGCGGACCGGGCGGCGGTCGGCGAGCTCGTGGACAGCCTTCCCGACCTGACGGCGGTGGTGCACGCGGCGGGCGTCGTGGACAACGGCCTTGTCGAATCGTTGACGCCGGACCGGCTCGCCGCAGTCCTCGCGCCCAAAGTGGACGGTGCGTGGAATCTGCACCAAGCCACCGCGAGCCGTGACCTGCGGGCGTTCATGGTCTTCTCGTCCGTGGCGGGATCGCTGCTCGCGGCGGGCCAGTCCGCCTACGCCGCGGCCAACGCGGCAGCCGACGCGATCGCCGTGCACCGGCGGGCCGCGGGTTTGCCCGCGGTGTCGCTGGCCTGGGGCGCGTGGGCGCGGACGGGGCTGGCCGCCGCGCTCGGCGAGGCAGGCCAGGACCGGCTCGCCCGGCTCGGCCTGCCGCCGTTGCCGCCGGAGGAGGGCCTCGCCCTGTTCGACGTCGCGTGGGCGGCAGCGGCGGCCGATCCGGTGCTGCTTCCGGTGAAACTCGACATTCCCGCACTGCGTGCCCGCGGGGACGGGGTCCCGGCCATGCTGCGCGGCCTGACCTCCGCCGGATCCGCGGGCCGGGCCACTGCGGCACCGGCGGGCAAGACCGTGGCCGCCGAGCTGGCAGGCCTCGCTCCGGCCGATCGCGAACCCTTCCTGCTCGAAGTCGTTCGCGGGCAGGTCGCCGAAGTACTGGGGCACGAGTCGGCCGCCGAGATCGGGCCCGATCGGGCCTTCCAGGAACTCGGGTTCGACTCGCTGGCCGCGGTGGAGTTGCGCAACCGGCTCGGCGCGGCAATGGGATCGGCGTTGCCGGCGACCGTGGTGTTCGACCATCCCACCTCGGCCGCGCTCACCCGGCACCTGCTCGACCTGGTGGGCGCCGGCGAGACGGACCCGGTCGATCCGGTGCTCGGCGAGATCGACCGGCTGGCGGCGAGTCTGGTGGCCACCGCGGGCGCGGACAGCCGCGGCAAGGTACTGGCCCGGTTCGAGGCGCTGGTGCGGCGGTGGCGGGCCCCGGCGGGAGCCGGGGACCCGGCGACCCGGGATCCGGCCGGTGATCTGGGCGTGGCCACGGACGACGAGTTGTTCAGCGTCCTCGACGACGAACTGGGGCTGACATGACGACCGAGGAGAAACTCCGCGACTACCTCAGGCGGGCCACCACCGACCTGCGCGCCGCCCGGCACCGGGTGCGGGAGCTGGAGGACCGCGATCGCGAACCGATCGCGATCGTCGGGATGGCGTGCCGGTTCCCCGGCGGCGTCACCGATCCGGCAGGACTGTGGCGGCTGGTCGCCGAGGGACGGGACGCGATCGGCGGGTTCCCGGTCGACCGCGGCTGGGATCTCGAAGGCATTTACGATCCGCATCCCGGGCAGCCGGGGAAGACCTACGTCCGGCACGGTGGTTTCCTCTACGACGCGACGGGTTTCGACGCGGAGTTCTTCGGCATCAGCCCGCGCGACGCGCGACGCGCCGATCCGCAGCAGCGGCTGCTGCTGGAGGTCTCCTGGGAAGCCGTCGAACGCGCCGGTATCGACCCGGTCACCCTGAAGGGCAGCGCCACCGGTGTCTACACGGGACTGATGTACCACGACTACACCGGTGGCGGCCCCGGCGGCAGCCTGGTGTCCGGCCAGGTCGCGTACAGCCTCGGCCTGGAGGGGCCCGCGGTCAGCATCGACACCGCCTGCTCGTCGTCGCTGGTCGCCCTGCACGTCGCGGCGCAGTCGTTGCGGCGCGGCGACTGCGGGCTGGCGCTCGCGGGCGGGGTGACGGTGATGAGCACGCCGGAGATGTTCGTCGACTTCAGCAGGCAACGCGGCCTCGCGCCGGACGGACGGTGCAAGGCGTTCTCCGCGGCGGCCGACGGTACCGGCTGGGCCGAGGGCGTCGGGGTGCTCGTGCTGGAACGGCTGCGGGACGCCCGCCGCAACGGCCACCCGGTGCTGGCGCTGCTCCGCGGCAGCGCGGTCAACCAGGACGGCGTCAGCAACGGCTTCACCGCGCCCAACGGGCTGGCGCAGGTCAGGGTCATCGAGCGGGCGCTGGCAGGCGCCGGCCTCGAAGCGTCCTCTGTGGACTGTGTGGAGGCGCACGGTACCGGAACCACCCTCGGCGACCCGATCGAGGCGCAGGCGTTGCTCGCCACCTACGGCCGTGACCGGCCCGCGGACCGTCCACTGTGGCTGGGAACGGTCAAGTCCAATCTCGGGCACCCGCAGGCCGCGGCCGGGGTGGCGGGAGTGATCAAGATGGTGCAGGCCATCCGGTCCGGGATGCTGCCGAAGACCCTCCACGCGGAAGAGCCGACGCCGCAGGTGGACTGGTCCGCCGGCACGGTACGGCTGCTGACCGCCAACACGGCGTGGCCGGGGGCGGACCGGCCGCGGCGGGCGGCGGTGTCCTCGTTCGGGATCAGCGGCACCAACGCGCACGTCATCCTCGAACAGGCCGCCGAGCCGGAATCCGCCGAGGAGGCCGAGGCACCCGCCGTCACCCCGTGGGTCCTGTCCGCGCGGACCGGCGCCGCGTTGCGCGACGCCGCCCGGCGGCTGGCCCGGCACGTCGAGGACAACCCGGGGCAGACCGAGGCCGCCGTCGCCCGCTCCCTCGCCGCCGGCCGGGCGGCGTTCGAACGGCGCGCGGTCGTGCTCTCCGGGGACCGGATCGAGGCGTTGCGCGGCATCGCGGACGATCACCTCCCCGAGCCCGTGGTGACCGGGACGGCGGATGTCCGGGGCAGGACGGTGTTCGTCTTCCCCGGGCAGGGTTCGCAGTGGGCGGGCATGGCCACCGGCCTGCTGACCGCGTCACCCGTGTTCGCCGGCCGGTTCGCCGAGTGCTCGGCCGCGTTGGAGCCGCTCGTCGGCTGGTCGCCCGAGGCCGCGTTGTCCGGCCTGCCGGGCGAGCCCTCCCTGGACCGGGTCGACGTCGTCCAGCCGCTGTTGTGGGCGGTCATGGTTTCGCTGGCGGCGCTGTGGCAGGCGCACGGTGTCCGGCCGGACGCGGTGATCGGCCACTCCCAGGGCGAGATCGCGGCCGCGTGCGTGGCGGGGGCGCTGTCGCTCGAAGACGGGGCGAGGGTGGTCGTACTGCGCAGCCGGGCGATCGCCGAGCTGCTGGGCGGGCGCGGTGGCGGGATGCTCTCGGTCGGCCTGTCCGCGGCG
>NZ_JBHYIQ010000058.1:56515-64193 GCF_042739895.1 Amycolatopsis sp. NPDC059021 | reverse complement strand
GCGGTCTCCCCTCGCGCCCCGCAGTTCGTCTCGCCGCGTCAACTCACCATCCCCCCGCGGGGGGGGCGACCCCCCCCCCCTGGGGGCGATTAACCGGCATTCTGGGCCCCGGTGGGACGGTCGCCGGGTTGTCGGTGCGCCGCCCTAGGATGTTCGGCAAGGGGGCCTCAGGGCGGGCTGAATCTTCCGTTCATTCCTTCAGGGCGTCGCGAACGACGCGTTCGGGACGTTCAGCGTCTCGAACGGAGCGTTCGCGACGCTGGTGTTTCGCGGCGCGCCGGAAGCAACCGGGGCGCGCGAGGATGTCGCGAACGGAGCGTTCGCGACATCGGGGAACGGGGGCCGCGAGGAGACTCAGGCGCCTTCGACGCCGATCTCGAACGCGGACTCGGTGTCGGCGGCCGAGTAGGAGCGGAAGGCGATGTGGGTGACGGTGTCGAGGACGCCGGGCACCTTGCCGATGCGGCCGGGGATGAGGTCGGCGAGATCCTCGTGGGCGGCGACCCGGACGGTGGCGATGAGGTCGACGTCCCCGGCGCACGAGTAGACCTCGCCGACGCCGTCGAGATCCGCGATCGCCTGCGCGGCGGACGGGATCGCGTCCGCTTCGACCTGGATCAGCACGATGGCGGTGATCACCGGTTGTCCTCCCAAGTTCGGGTCGCTGCTTCGCGCGATCCTAGCCGGGTGCGCCGGTGTCTTGCGGGACACCCGCGACGAGCGGTTGCGCGAATACAAGCCCGTCGCGCCGCGGAATCAGCCCGCGACCCGTTCCAGTGACCGCGCGCCGGAGGCGAGGTCGAGCCAGCCCGTCCAGCCCGCCACGGCGGCGGGCTCGGCCCACGGCCTGCTCGTCCGTACCAGCCGGACGCCGGGGCGGGCCAGCCAGCGGAACAGGACGCCGACCTCCTCCGGGGCGGCGCCGTGGAGCGGGCCGGGACCCGGCAGCACGGTCTCGGCGGCGGCCACCAGGTGCTCGACGATCGGCATGGGCGGGACACCGCGCCGGGCGACCCCCGCCGAGGCGAGCCTGCCGTAGCGGATGATCGCGAACTCCCAGCCGCCCGCGCCGTCCGGCGCGGCCGCGACGAGTTCGGTGATCGAGGCGAGCGCGGCCTGCCGGTGGGCCCGGCCGACGGCGCGGACGAGGCCGGCGAGGTCGTCGCGATGCCGGGCCGCCTGTTCGAAGTGCTGCCCCTCGGCGAGCCGGTCGAGCTGGGCGGCGGCGTTGCGCAGTGGCCCGGCGCCGTGCCCGGCGATCAGTTCCGTGACGGCGTCGACGGCGGGGGAGTAGGCCTCGACGGTCTGCCGTCCGGCACACGGCGCGCCGCAGCGGCCCAGTTCGGCGAGCACGCACGGCGTCCCGGAGGCCGACGTCGGGGAGATGCGCTGGGTGCAGGTCCGCAGCCCGGACGCGCCGGCGAGGGTGTCGGCGGCGGTGCGGGCGTCGGCCTGGCTGCGGAACGGGCCGAGCACACCGGGCCGGGCCAGGCGGACCACCGACAGGCGAGGGAACGCCTCCTCGGTCAGCCCGATCCACCAGGCGTGGTGCGGGTTCTTGGACCGGCGGTTGTACATCGGCCGGTGCGCGGCGATCAGCCGCAGCTCGCGGATCTCGGCCTCGAGCGCGTGCGCGCATTCGACGGCGTCCACCCGCTCGGCGAGCGCGACCATCTCGCGGATCCGGCCGCGGCTCTCCGAACCGGTGAAGTACTGCCGGACGCGGCGGCGCAGGTCCTTGGCCGTGCCGACGTAGAGGACCTCGTCGCCGGGTCCGCGGAACAGGTACACGCCCGGCCGGGACGGCAGGTCGTGGGCGAGGTGCCGTTTCCGGCGCTGCGCCACGGTGACCTCGGGCAGGTAGTCGACGAGTTCCTCGAGCGTGTGCACGCCGAGGTTCCCCACCCGTTCCAGCAGCGCGTGCAGGACGTCGACGGTGGCGCGGGCGTCGTCGAGCGCGCGGTGCGTCGGCCGGGTGCGCGAGCCGAGCAGCATGGCCAGCGAGGAGAGGCGGTAGCTGCGGGCCTCCTCGCGCGGGATGACCCGGCGGGCCAGCCGGACCGTGCACACGACCGGCGGTTTCGGCCAGACGTAACCGTGTCCCTCGCAGGCCGCGCGCATGAACGACACGTCGAAGCCGGAGTTGTGCGCGACCAGGACGCTGCCGCCGATGAACTCGAGGAAGGCGGGCAGCACCCGCTCGATCCGTGGCGCGTCGTACAGCATCGCCTGCGTGATACCGGTCAGCGAGACGATCTGCGGCGGGATCGGCATCCCGGGGTCGACCAGCGTCGCGAACTCGCCGAGTACCCGCCCGCCGCGGACCTTGACCGCGCCGATCTCGGTGATGCCGTCCGGCCCGGGTTTCGTGCCGGTGGTCTCCAGGTCGAACACGACGAAAGTGGTGTCCCGCAAGGGGGTGCCGAGCTCGTCGAAGGCCAGCTGAGCCTGGCCGGTGCGTCCACGTGCGTCCATGATCCCCGCACAGTAGAACCGGCCACCGACATTCCCGGCGCGCGCGCAAGCCGTCCCACGCGACGCGGATTCGACGTACGGGGCCTACCCTGGACCAATGCACCCGCAGCCGGCCGACCCGGAACTGCCCGAGGACGCCACCGGCCCCTCGGGTGTCGTTCCGCGCCAGGAGGCCGGCCCCGAAGCGGAGTCCGCCCGGCCCGAACCGGCGACCTGGACCGCGCTGCCCGAGCCGGTGCGCGACCGGATCGCCGAGCTGGCCGCCGCCGCGGTGGCGAAACTGCCCGCCGCGGACGTGCCGAGGCAGCTGCGCCCGGTCGCGAAGTTCGCCCCGGCCAAGCGCGCGAAGCTGGGCGGGGCGGCGCTGCTCACCGCGCTGGGCGAGTCCTCGCAGTTCCGCACCGCGGTCATCGAATGGCTGCGGGAGCACCGCACGGACGTGCTCGACCCGAACGCCCCCGATTCCGTCGCCGCGGCCGCCGCGGCGGTGCTGCTCGGCGAGGCCAGCGCGGCGGGCCGGGTCCGGCTGGTGGCCAAGAACGCCGAGGAGACGGCGCTGCGGGCCGAACGGGACGCCGCGCTGGCCCGCAACCAGCGCCTGGAGGCCGAACTCGCGCAGCTGCGGGTGGAGCTGGAGAAGGCACGGGAAGTCGCCGAGAACGCCCGTGGCGAGCGGGAAGCCGAGGTCGAGAAGCTGCTGAAGCGGCTGCGGGAACAGGGCGTCCAGCTGAGGCAGGCCAAGGACGCCGCCGCGGCCGCGCGTGCCGAGGCCGAGACCGGCGCGTCCGCGCGCGACGAGGAGATCGCCGCGCTGAACGGCCAGCTCGAACGGGAACGGCAGCGGGTGGCGAACGAGCGGGCCCGCGCGGAGCGCGCGGTCGCCGACGCCGAGATCGCGCGGCAGTCGGCCAGGGAAGCCCGTGAGGCCGACGAGGTGCGCCTCGGCCTGCTCATCGACACCATCGACGGCGCGGTCACCGGATTGCGCCGTGAGCTGGCGCTGGGCGCCCGTGGCGCGCGTCCGGCGGACATGATCCGCGGGACCCGCTCCGGGCTCGGGCAGGGCGGGCGGATCCAGGACGTCTCGGCGCTCGACCGGTACCTGGCGCTGCCGAACGTGCATCTCATCGTCGACGGGTACAACGTCACCAAGACCGGCTACCCCGAGCTGGCGCTCGCCGACCAGCGGGACCGGCTCATCCACCAGCTCTCGGCGCTCGCCGCGCGGACGGGCGCCGAGGTCACGGTCGTCTTCGACGGCGCGGGGGTGCTCTCCGTCCCGGCCGCGGTGCCCCGCGGCGTCCGGGTGCTGTTCTCCGAACGCGGGGTGCTCGCCGACGACGTCATCCGGTCGCTGGTCGCGGCCGAGCCCGCCGGGCGGCCGATGGTGGTGGTGACCTCGGACCGGGCGGTCGCGGACTCGGTCCGCGGCGGCGGGGCGCATCCGGCGCCGTCGGCGGTGCTGGTCAGCCGGTTGAGCCGGGTCTGACGCGCGACGCGCTTACCCTCGCGCGGCCTGCTCGTCGTGAGCGCGCGAAAACTGTCGGTGGTGACTCCTACCGTGTTTTCCGTCAGCACGGAACTGTGAGGAGACCGACATGGACGACACCCGCCACCGCCCGGTCGACGTGGACCTGGCCGAGATCGACACCCTGATCGTCGACTGCGACCGGTGCGCGGTCCGCGGCGACGCCTGCTCGGACTGCGTCGTCAGCGTGCTGCTCGGCGCGCCGCCCGCGGTCGTGTGGGACGCCGAGGAACGTCGCGCGGTGGACGCGCTCGCCGAGGCGGGAATGGTGCCGAAACTCCGGCTGGTACCGGAAGGAGGCCGGCAATCCGCGTGACTCGCCCGATTCGTGGCTAGGCGGTGAAAGGTCGATCCGCTCGGTAAACGGTCGGTAGTCGAAACGGTACTCGGCGAAGGTCCAGCGTGTGGTGCCTGTCACAGTATTTCTCCCTCGCTGGTCCGATGGTGTTTCGCCGCGTCACGCAGAGTTTTTAACGGGGGCTTGGTGGACGGGCCCCCGGTCGTTTCGTAACCTGTCCGAGATCTCGTGGCCAGCAGCCGTTGCCAGGACGGCGACACGGGATCGCCGCCGGAACAGCTTTGTCGGGGAGCTGGGACCGGAACCACCCGCGTGCCTCACCTGTTGCGGAAGAGCACGGCCAGGTACGCGGCCGGGACGAAGTGCCGAAGAGGGCCCCCGACCTCTTCGGCAGGTGTGCCAGTCCCGGGCCGGTAGGCGGCCGAGAGCAAAGGAGACCCGCGCGACCGTGCAGTCGCATCCAGTCAAGCGGGTGGTGTCAGGTGCCATGGCCGCGGTAGCGGTGATCACCGTCGTCACCCTTGCCCAGCCGGCGGCCTCCTCCGCCGCCCCGTCCCCCGCCCCCCAGGTCCCGCCCGGCAATTCCTCGGACGCGCTGGCCAAGTACCGCGACCTCTCGGCGCAGGCCGAGAAGATGAACCAGGAACTGCTCAAGGCCCAGGACGATCTCAAGGCCAAGCAGGGCGACCTCGACAAGGCCGCCTCCGACACCGACGCCGCGAAGGACGCCGGTGCCAAGGCCGCCGAGAACGAGAAGAAGTTCCGCACCGAGGTGGACAAGTTCGCCGGTGCCTCCTTCACCAGCGGTGTGCAGCTGAACAAGCTGTCCGCGCTGCTGGCCGGTGGCAGCACCCAGGACTTCCTCGAGCGCTCCTCGGCGCTGGACGTGCTCTCCGCGGACAAGAACGTCGCGCTCGGAAACCTCAGCGGTGCCGTGAAACAGGCCGCCGAGTCGACCGCGAAGGCGGCCGACGCGCAGAAGCGCGCGCAGGACGCCCGCGACGCCGCGGCGAAGCTCACCAGCGACATCGAGGCGAAGAAGAAGTCCCTCGACGCGCAGGTCGCGGAGCTGAAGACGCAGGCAGGCCTGCTCAGCTCCTCCGACAAGGCCGCGCAGAAGGACACCGGCGGCAGCAGGCCCAACGTCAAGGCACCGGGACCCGCGGCGCAGGCCGCGGTGGACGCGGCGCTGAGCAAGCTGGGCAGCCCGTACGTCTACGGCGACACCGGCCCGAGCACGTTCGACTGCTCCGGGCTGATGCTGTGGGCCTACAAGCAGGCGGGCGTCAAGCTGCCGCGCACGGCCGACGCGCAGATCGCCTCCGGCGGCACCCCGGTTTCGCGGGATCAGCTGCAGCCGGGTGACCT
Organism: Amycolatopsis sp. NPDC059021; assembly: GCF_042739895.1. Taxonomy (NCBI): domain Bacteria; kingdom Bacillati; phylum Actinomycetota; class Actinomycetes; order Pseudonocardiales; family Pseudonocardiaceae; genus Amycolatopsis; species Amycolatopsis sp. NPDC059021. The sequence continues at coordinate 58,524 of NZ_JBHYIQ010000058.1, read as the reverse complement.
GGTCGGCTTCTACTCGCCGATCACGCACATCGGCATGTACATCGGCGACGGCAAGATGGTGCACGCGCCGGACACCGGCGACGTCGTCAAGATCTCGCCGCTGCAGAGCCAGTACGCGGGCGCCACGCGCCCCAGCAGCTGAGCCGGGTACGACCCGGGAAACGGGGCGGCACCGCACACGCGGTGCCGCCCCGTTTTCGTCGGAGCCGGGATCAGTAACCTGCACGGTGTGCTGAGGACCCTGCTCGTGACGAACGACTTCCCGCCGCGCCCCGGCGGGATCCAGAACTACCTCAACTCGCTGGCCACCCGGCTGCCCGCGGACGACCTGGTGGTCTACGCGCCGTCGTGGGAGTCGAGCACGGGCTCGCACACCGAGTTCGACGCCGAGGCACCGTTCGAGGTGGTCCGGCACCCGACGTCGCTGATGCTGCCCACCCCGGACGTGCTGCGGCGCGCCAAGCAGATCATGCGCGCCCGCGAGTGCGAGGCCGTCTGGTTCGGCGCCGCCGCCCCGCTCGCGCTGCTGGCGCATCCGTTGCGGCGGGCCGGCGCGCGGCGGGTGCTGGCTTCCACGCACGGCCACGAGGTCGGCTGGTCGATGCTGCCGGGTTCGCGGCAGGCGCTGCGGCGCATCGGGGACACCGTCGACGTCGTCACCTACGTCAGCAAGTACACCCGCCGCCGGTTCGCCGCCGCGTTCGGCCCGATGGCGGGCCTCGAACTCCTTCCGTCCGGAGTGGACACTTCGCTGTACAAACCGGACCCGGGCGCGCGCGAGGAGATCCGCGCGCGGTACGGCCTCGGTGACCGGCCGACGGTGGTCTGCGTGTCCCGGCTGGTGCCGCGCAAGGGGCAGGACATGCTCGTCTGCCTGTTCCCCGAGCTGCGCAAGCGGATTCCCGGCGCGGCGCTGCTGCTCGTCGGCGGTGGCCCATACCGCAAGCGCCTCGCCCAGGCGGCCGAGGCCCTCGGCGTCGCGGACGACGTGGTGTTCACCGGCTCGGTGCCGTGGGCGGAACTGCCCGCGCACTACAACGCCGGGGACGTCTTCGCGATGCCCGCGCGTACGCGGGGTAAGGGGCTGGACGTCGAAGGGCTCGGGATCGTCTACCTGGAGGCCTCGGCGACCGGGTTGCCCGTGGTCGCGGGCAACTCCGGTGGCGCGCCGGAGGCCGTACTGGACGAGGTCACCGGCCACGTCGTCGACGGCCGTGACGGCGGCCAGCTGCTCGAAACGCTGGCGGCGTTGCTCGCCGATCCGGTGCGGGCGCGGCGGATGGGCGCCGCGGGCCGGGAGTGGGTCGCCGAGAACTGGCGCTGGGACACCATGGCCGGGCGGCTGTCCGGCCTGCTCGACGGCGAACCCGTGGCGGCCGTGCGCTGATGGCCGGGATCGTTCTCTTCCATTCCGCGCTCGGCTTGCGCCCCGCGGTTTTCGCGGATGCCGAACGGTTGCGCGCCGCCGGGCACGTCGTGCACGTCCCGGATCTCTACGCGGGGAAGAGCGCGGACAACGTCACCGACGGAATGGCGATCAACCGGGGTATCGGCTATCCGGAACTGCTCAGGCGTGCCGCGGCCGTCATCGACGATCTGCCGGGCGGGCTCGTCTATGCCGGGCTGTCACTGGGCGCGAGCCTGTCCGCGAACCTCGCGAAGGCGCGCGGGGACGCGAGCGCGCTCGTCATGCTGCACCACGCGCCGGAGTACGTGCCGGGCGTTCCGGCCGCGCTGCACGCGGCGGACCCCGACGAATGGGTCGAGGCGGACCGGTACGCGGCGTGGGCGGGCAAGCCGGACGTCGAGACGTGGCGGTACCCCGGCGTTTCGCACCTCTACACCGATCCGGGCACCCAGGAGAGCCTGCCGGGTGACGCCGCCGCTGCCGAACTCACCTGGCAGCGGGTGCTGGAGTTCCTCGCACGCCTCGGCTGACCGGCATCGCCCGACGTGGGGGGGGCGCGCGGGCGGGGGGGAGGTCGGGACAGGAGAGGGGGGGGGGGGTC
>NZ_JBHYIQ010000058.1:35502-56505 GCF_042739895.1 Amycolatopsis sp. NPDC059021 | reverse complement strand
CGCCCGCGCGCCGGCCTCCGCAGCCCCCCCACGCGCCGTCGCACTCCGGGCCAGTAACTACCAGCCCTACCGGCTGCCCCCGCAACACCTCCCCGGTCACGTGGGCTCGTAGACCGCCGGGTGCCGCGGGTCGTCGACGCGCACCACGACGTCCGCGAGCGCACTGGGATCGACTTCCTGTTCGTAGCGTTCGTAGGCGGGCAGCGCCCAGGCGTCGTCGGCGGGCACGCGGCGGCGCAGGGCCGCGGGGGAGAGCCACAGGTGCACGGCGAGGTCGAAGGCGAGCCCGGCGCCGAGCAGCAGTTCGCCGTCGATGAGCACGACGCCGCCTTCGGGCACCGGCACCCTGTCCCGCCGCGTGGCGCGGTCGCGTTCGGCGTCCCACAGCGCGGGGAGCACCGTCCCGCGGCCGCCGTCGGCGAGCGGGTCGAGGACTTCGCGGCGCAGGGCGTTCACGTCGAGCCAGTCGGTGTAGCGGGCGTCGGGATCGTGTTTGCCGTGTTCGTATCGGAGCGAAGCCGGGCGCAGAAAATCGCGCGCGGAAATCCGCACGATCGGCCGCCCTCGCAGGCGTAGCGGGTCGACCAGCGCGTTCGCGAGTGCTGTGGTTTCCGTCGCACCGGCGGCGCCGTCGATCGCGACGGCGATCCGCGGACGGCCGGTGACGGCCTCGATGCGGTCGGTCAGTTCGGCCGTCAGCGCGGCCGGGGAAATGGGGCGGTAGCGCACGAGTAGAGATCCTGCACCCGGACCGGGGACGGTTTTCGTCGGTGGTGGCTGTCATGATGGGCCGGTGAACGCTGAAGTGGGGAAGACGGCCGAAAGTGGTTGGCAGATAGGGGTTTCCCGCACATTGCCGTATCCGCCGGAGCGGCTGTGGGCATTCCTGGTCAGCAAGGAGGGGGCGGAGATCTGGCTGGGGCCGGGCGCCGAGCTGCCCCGTGAGCGCGGCGCGGTGTACGAGACGGCGAACGGCACGACCGGGGAGATCCGGAGTTTCCACGAGGGCGACCGGATCCGGCTCACCTGGCGGCCGAAGGACTGGGACCACGATTCGACGATGCAGGTGACGGTGAGCGGCACCGGGCAGAAGGCCACGCTCCGTTTCCACCAGGAGTGGCTGTCGGGCCCGGAGGAGCGGGCAGGCCAGCGGGCATACTGGAAGGACGTGACCGAACGCGTGGTGGCGGCGCTGGCCGAACGCTGAGGGCCACCCACCCCCGCGACGAGCCTGGGGGTTGGCCGATGACGTCCGAAGACTTCATGGTGAACGAGGAGTTCATCCAGGACCCGCACGCGGTGGTGGCGCGGCTGCGCGAGGGCGGCCCGGTCCACCGGGTACGGCTGCAGCGCGGGCTGCCGTGCTGGATCGTCACCGGCTACGACGACGTCCGCGCGTTGCTGGCCGATCCGCGGCTGGCCAAGGACAACGGCCGGATGCAGGAACTCGCCACGGCGAAGATGGGCGAGGATGCCAGCCGCATGTTCGGCGAGGCGCTGACCCAGCACATGCTCAACAGCGACCCGCCGGACCACACCCGGCTGCGCAAGCTGGTGAACAAGGCGTTCACCGGCCGCACGGTGGCCCGGTTGCGGCCGCGGATCGAGGAGATCACCACCGGACTCCTCGACGCGTTGGACGGGCGGGAACAGCCGGATCTGGTGCGCGGCTTCGCCCGTCCGCTGCCGATCACGGTGATCTGCGAGCTGCTCGGCATCGCCACCGAGCGGCAGGCGGACTTCTGCCGCTGGTCGGACACGCTGCTGTCCACGGCGGAGACCGAGGACGTGATCGCCGCCGCCGAGCAGATGCATGCCTATCTCGTCGAGCTGATCGCGCGGAAGCGCGCCGAGCCCGCCGAGGATCTGCTGTCCGACCTGGTGCACGCGACCGACGAGGGCGACCGGCTGACCGAGTTCGAACTGGTGTCGATGACCTTCCTCCTGCTCGTGGCCGGGTACGAGACGACGGTGAACCTGATCGCGAACGGCGTCCTCGCGCTGCTGCGCGCGCCCGATCAGCTGGCACTGGTGCGGTCCGACCCGGCGCTGCTGCCGGACGCGATCGAGGAGTTCCTCCGCTACGACGGCCCGATCAGCCTGGCATCGCTGCGATTCACGAAGGGGCCGGTCGAGGTCGGCGGTGTGACCATCCCCGAAGGGGAGTTCATGCTGCTCTCGTTGCTCGGCGCGAACCGGGACGCTGAGCGGTTCGAGGACCCGGCCCGGCTGGACGTGACCCGTCCCGCGGGCGGGCATGTCGCCTTCGGGCACGGGATCCACTACTGCGTGGGAGCGCCGCTGGCCCGGCTCGAGGCCGAGATCGCCATCGGCCGCCTGCTCGAGCGGTTCCCCGGGCTGCGGCTGGCGGCGGAGCCGGAGACGCTGCGGTGGCGGGAGAGCAACCTCGTGCACGGTCTCGAGTCGCTCCCGGTCGCGCTCAGCTGAGCGCTTCCTGCTCGCTCGTGGAGGCCGCCGCAGCCCGAGCCGGGGCAATTCACCCGAAGGTAGGTGCCCCGGCCGAGTGGCGACGCAGTGTGTGTGACCCAAGTCACTCAGTGAGTGCTTTCGCGCGAAAGGACTAGCTCGTTCGGGCAAGGGGTGGTCTTGACGTGCGGAAACCCGCCTTCTCGCGCACTGGGATTAAACCTGAAAGATCTTTACATAGCGGACATTTCGGGAGTTTTTCGGTTTCCTGTCCTCATGACCGAAATCTTCCGTGGTGCCCATGACACCGGACCGCCATTCCCGCCACCCGTGCCGCAGCCCTCGCTGGGTACGAGAAGGGAGGCAGTGGGCGTTCCCGGCGCCGGCGAACCACTCTCTGTAGCTACGCAACGTGTTGGTAACGAAAGTTTTACACCCGAACGGGCTGGACATAGCGGACATTTCACCACGTTCGGGGTTATCTGGTGACCATGCGACTTCTTGCCGTGCTCAAACACGACGTGCCCGCATCCCTCGTGGTCTTCCTCGTCGCCGTCCCGCTCTCGCTCGGGATCGCGCTGGCCTCCGGCGCCCCGGTGGTGGCCGGGCTGATCGCCGCCGTCGTCGGCGGGATCGTCGCCGGCGCGCTCGGCGGTTCGGCTCTGCAGGTCAGCGGCCCGGCAGCCGGGCTGACCGTCGTCCTCGCGCAGACCATCGCCACCTTCGGCTGGGCGACCACCTGTGCGATCACCGTGGCGGCGGGCGCGCTCCAGGTCCTGCTGGGCCTGAGCCGCGTCGCCCGTGCCGCGCTGGCCATCTCGCCCGCGATCGTGCACGGGATGCTCGCCGGGATCGGCGTGACGATCGTGCTCGGCCAGCTCCACGTGATCCTCGGCGGGACGGCGCAGAGCTCCGCGATCAAGAACATCGCCGAGCTGCCGGGCCAGATCGTCGCCCACCACGACTCGGCGACGCTGATCGGGCTGCTCACCATCGCGCTGCTGATCCTGTGGCCGCGGCTGCCCAAGGCCGTGCGGCGGGTGCCGGGGCCACTGGCCGCGATCGCCGTCGCGACGGCGGTGTCGGTGCTGGCCGGGATGACGCTGCCGCGGGTCGAGCTGCCCGGTGACGTGCTGAACATCCAGCTCGTGCCGCAGCTGCCGTCCGGCGGCTGGGGCGGGTTCGCGCTCGCGGTGGTCACCATCGCGGTGATCGCGAGCGTCGAAAGCCTGCTGTCGGCCGTCGCGGTGGACAAGCTGCACACCGGCAAGCGGGCGAACCTCGACCGCGAGCTGATCGGCCAGGGCGCCGCCAACATGGTGTCCGGCGCGATCGGCGGGCTGCCGGTCACCGGCGTCATCGTGCGCAGTTCCACCAATGTCAGCGCCGGGGCGAAGACCCGGGTTTCGGCGATCCTGCACGGGGTCTGGGTGCTGGTGTTCGTGGTCGCGCTGAGCGGCCTCATCCAGAGCATCCCGCTCGCCGCCCTCGCCGGTCTGCTGGTGCACGTCGGCGCGAAGCTGGTGAACCCCGGCCACGTCCGCCAGGTGCACACCCACGGCGATCTGTACGTCTATCTCGTGACGCTGCTCGGTGTGGTGGCGCTCGATCTGCTCAAGGGCGTGCTCGCCGGGATCGCGCTGTCGCTGTTCCTGATGCTGCGCCGCACCATGTGGTCCGGTATCCACGTCGAGCGTGACAGCGCTGATGACAACAACGAGGACTGGCGCGTCATGGTCGAGGGCGTGCTGACGTTCCTGTCCGTGCCGCGGCTGACCAAGGTGCTCGCCCAGGTGCCGGAGGGTGCCACGGTGAAGCTGGAGCTGGTCGTGGACTACCTCGACCACGCCGCGTTCGAGACGCTGTCGAACTGGCAGCAGGCCCACGAACGCGCGGGCGGCACGGTGACCGTCGACGAGGTCGGCCATCCGTGGTTCGCCAACGGCAAGGAAGGCAGCCCGACGCTGAGCCGCATCGCGGCCGCCCGCGCGGTGCCCCGCTGGCTCGCTCCGTGGTCGGAATGGCAGGCCACCGAGATCCAGGTGCCCAGCCAGCGCGGCGGGCCGACCCTGCGCGGCGTCAGCGAGTTCCACCGCCGCACGGCACCGCTGCTGAAGGACACGTTGTCCGGGCTGGCCAACGGCCAGAAACCGCACACGCTGTTCATCACCTGCGGGGACGCGCGGATCGTGCCGAACCTGATCACCACGAGCGGGCCGGGCGACCTGTTCACGGTGCGCAACATCGGCAACCTGGTCCCGGCGGAGCAGGCCGACTCGTCGATGAACGCGGCCGTGGAGTTCGCGGTCGGCGTGCTCGGGGTCCGCGAGATCGTGGTGTGCGGGCACTCCAGCTGCGGCGCGATGGGCGCGCTGGCCAACGGAGCGCCGAACGGGACACCGCTGCTGTCGGACTGGCTGCGGCACGCCGAGCCGAGCGCGCGGCGCACGGAGACGGTGACCGTCGGCGGCACCCGGCCCGCGCGGGAACCCGACCGGCTGGCCCTGCACAACATCCTGCAGCAGCTGGAACACCTGCGGCACTACCCGCTGGTGGCCGAGGCGGAGTCGCGCGGTGAGCTGACGCTGACCGGCATGTACTTCGACGTCGGCGCGGCGCAGGTGTCGCTGTGGGACGGCCGCACCGGCGATTTCGTGCCCGCCGGGGTGCGCGCGCCGGTGAAAGCGCAACTGAACGGCAAGACCGCCGGATAACCCCGGAACGGGGCTCTTCCCGCCGCCCGGCGGGGAGAGCCCCCTCACACCCGAGGGGGCGCGGACGCGGCGAAGTCACTAAGTTGTCAGCACGTGAGCATGCTGGTGATGACGGGGACCGGGACCGGCGTCGGCAAGACGATCACCACCGCGGCGATCGCGGCGCTGGCCGTCGCGGGCGGTCAGCGCGTGGCCGTGCTGAAGCCCGCCCAGACCGGGGTACTGCCGGGGGAGCCCGGCGATCTCGACGACGTCGTGCGCCTCGCCGGGGACGCCGTCACCACCCGGGAGCTGCGGCGCTATCCGGACCCGCTCTCCCCGGAGGCGGCCGCGCGGCGCAGCGGTATCCCGACGGTCGATCCCGCCGAGGTCGCGCGCGCCGCGGGGGAACTCGACGAGGAGCACGACCTGACCCTCATCGAGGGCGCGGGCGGCCTGCTGGTCCGGTTCGACGAACAGGGCAGCGGGCTCGCCGACGTCGCCTGGTCGCTGGGCGCGCTGGTGATCATCGTCGCCGAGGCGGGACTGGGCACGCTCAACGCGACCGCGCTGACCGCCGAGGTCGCCACCCGGCGCGGCATCAACGTCGCCGGTGTCGTCGTCGGCTCGTGGCCCGCCGATCCCGATCTCGCCGCGTTGTCCAATCTCGAGGACCTGCCGACCGCGGCGGGCGCCCCGCTGCTCGGCGTGCTGCCCGCCGGGCTCGGCGCGGCGGGCCGCGAGGAGTTCGTGACGCAGGCCCGCGCCGGGCTGTCGCCGTGGTTCGGCGGCGAATTCGACCCGGAGACGTTCGCCGGACGGGCGTCGGCCCAGAAGTGAGCACAGCGCGGCGCGGCGGGCTGGCCGCTCTGTGACTCCGGGCGTCGACCGGTTACGCTCGGTCGACAGCTGTGCAGGAGGGAGCCCGGGGTGGTTGAGTCTTCCGGCGGTGCCGCGCACCGGTCGTCGGCCGTCGCGGACCCGTGGTCGGTGCCGGTGCTGTGGCGGCCGCGGCGGGAACGGCCGAAGGTGGTCGTCAAGGCCGATCTGCTGCCCGCGGTGAGCGTGCTGTCCACGGCCGGGCTGCTCGGGATCCCGCTCGGCTGGCTGTGGTCGCGGATAGCGCCGCCGGAGCGGCTGCGGGTGGTCACCTCCGACGGGCAGCTCGTGCCGCTGGAGATGGAGAGCTGGCACCGGTTCGACGATCTGGCCATCTACGGTTTCCTCGCGCTCGGGATCGGCCTGCTGATCGGCGTGGTGACATGGCTGCTGAGGGAACGGCGCGGCCCGGTCGTGCTCATCGCCGCGGTCGGCGGGGCGGCGCTGGCCGCGTGGCTCGGCATGCAGATGGGCGTCGCGTTCGGCAACGCGCGCTTCGAGGTCACGGCCGCGCCCGCACTCGGTTCGGTGGTCGAGCAGGCGCCGAAACTGGAGTCGGGCTGGGTGGTGCTGGCGGCACCGCTGGCGACGGCGCTGGTGTACGCGTTGCTCACCGCGTGGAACGGGCGCGACGATCTGGGCCGCCGCCTCGGCTGAGCGTTTTGCCCTAGTCTGGGTCACCTAGACTCAGAGGGGAATTCATGAGCGACGCTTGCGAGCGAATCATAGACATCATGCGCCAAAAAGGATTGGACACTGTCTCGCGAAGCGAGGCGATCGCATGACCGACGACATCGAGGTTTCGCGGCACAACGCCGTCCGTTTCCCGGGAATCAGCCCCCGCGCCTACGAGCACCCGGTGGACCGGGGCGCGCTGGCCGCCCTGCGTGCCGTGCCCGGGTTCGCGCAGGTCGTCAAGGCCGTCGCCGGGTTCTACTCCGAACGCGGTGACCGGCTGATGGCGCTGGCCTCGGCGATCCGGGTCGGCACGAAGCAGTATCCGGAGATCGACCGGCTGCGGCACGAATGCGCCGAGACGCTCGACCTGGAAACGGTGCCGAACGTGTTCATCCAGCGCGACGCGCAGGCGAACGCGATGGCGATCGGGATGGACGAGCCGTTCATCGTGCTCACCACCGGGCTGGTCGAGCTGATGAACCCGGAGTCGCTGCGGTTCGCGATCGGCCACGAGATGGGGCACGTGCTCTCCGGGCACACGGTGTACCGGACGATCCTGGTGCGGCTCATCCAGATGCAGCTGTCGATGTCGTGGACGCCGGTGAGCGCGCTCGGCCTGCGTGCGGTCATCGCCGCGCTGCACGAGTGGTTCCGCAAGGCGGAGCTTTCGTGCGACCGGGCCGGGCTGCTGTGCGGGCAGGACCCGACGGCGGCACTGCGCGCGCAGATCCTGGTGGCAGGCGGGATCGACCCGGCGAAGATCGACATCCCGTCGTTCCTCCAGCAGGCCGCGGAGTACGAGTCGGTCGAGGACATCCGCGACAGCTTCCTCAAGCTGCGTAACGTCGAAACGCTGTCGCACCCGTTCGCCGTCGTACGCGCGGCGCAACTGCAGAAGTGGGCCGCGTCCGAGGAGTACCGCGCGATCCTGGCCGGGGATTACCTGCGCCGCGACGACGACGCCCCGGCGTCCAACTGGACCGACGACCTCAAGTCGGCGGCGAAGTCCTACCGCGACTCGTGGAGCGAGTCGAGCGACCCGCTGGTCAAGGCGTTCAGCGAGGTCGGCGAGGCGGTCTCGGGCGCTGCCGGCAAGGTCTGGAACAAGTTCGGCGGCGGCGGGAACGGCAACGGCGGCTCCGGCTCGGATTCCGGCTCCGGCTCCGGCTCGGCGAAGTAGCCCGGTCGCGAGTCCCACGTTCAGCCGCCCGAGTCCCACACTCGGGCTCCCGAGTCCCACACTCGGGCTCCCGAGTTCCCCGTTCGCGCGTGCCGTGAGCGGGGAACTCGCTGTCGCGAACGGGGAACTCGCTGTCGTGAGTGTGGGACTCGCGCCGGTCAGTTGAGGTTGGCCGGGCGGCTCAGATCGGTCAGTTCGCTCGGGGGGAGCGGGACGGCGCCGAGCGTGGCCAGGAAACCGGCCTCGCGGGTCAGCAGCCGGCACACGATCCGCAGCCGGCGCAGCGGATGCGTCTCCTCCAGCAGGCGCTGGCGGTCGGCAAGGGGGAGTAGGCAGTCCGCGGCGAGCTGGTACGCGAGTTCGGCGATGTCGGTGCCGGCGTCGGGGCGCTGCCAGTCGTCGGAGCGCCAGGCGGATTCGCAGTATCGCTCGTGCGCGGCCCGCGCGACCTCGGCCAGGCGCGCCGCGGTGTCCGCGGCGGCCGGGGGAACGGGGTCGTCGGCGACCCAGTCGACCGAACCGATGAGGTACGGCGCGGAGACGCAGTCGATCTCGCGGAGCCGGAACCGGCGCCGTCCGGTGGTCACCACGTCGAAACGCCCGTCCGGCAGCCGTTTGGCCTCGCGCAGGACGGTGCTGCACCCGACGTCGTAGAGGTGGTCCAGACCACGGACCTCGCGGACCACCGGAGTACGCAGCGCGACGACGCCGAATTCGCGCCCGGGGACGGTGCCGCCGACCAGGTCCGCGGTCAGCTGTCTATAGCGCGGTTCGAAGATGTGCAGCGGCAGGTGCGTTCCGGGTAGCAGCACGGTCTGCAACGGGAACAACGGAAGTATCGTCGTCTCGCTGGTTTCCTGCTCCTGCTCGGCCACCCGTCCACGGTACGGGGCGAACGGGCGCCGCGCAGCACGGTCAACGGCCCGCCGGCGGGCGGAACACGGCGAACGGGTCGGTGATCTGCATGCCTTTGCCCGCGAAGGAGAACAGCGCGGCCGGGCGGCCGCCCGAACGGCCGGGCGGCGCGGTGTGCCCGGTCGGCTCCAGCAGGCCGCGCCGCGACAGCACGCGCTGCAGATTCGTGGCCGACACGCGGTAGCCCAGCGCGGCGGAGTAGAGCCCGCGCAGCGCGGACACCGTGAACTCCTCGGGTGCCAGCGCGAAGCCGAGGTTGGTGTAGCAGAGCTTCGAGCGCAGCCGGTCCCGGGCGCGCAGCACGATCGCCTCGTGGTCGAACGCCGTCCGGGGCAGCGCCGCGACGTCGTGCCACGCGGTGTCCTCGGGGATCTCGGGGTCGACGTCGGAGGGGACGAGGCCGAGGAACGCGGTGGCCACGACGCGCGGGCCGGGAACGCGGTCCGGCGCGCTGAACACCGCCAGCTGCTCGACGTGTTTGAGCTGGCGCACGTCGACCTTCTCCGCGAGCTGGCGCCGGATGGACGTTTCGACGTCCTCGTCGGGACGCAGCCGTCCGCCGGGCAGGGACCAGCGGCCGAGATGGGGATCGAGCGCGCGCTGCCACAACAGCACCCGGAGTGTGTCCGAGCGCACTTGAAGTACTGCCCCCAAAACCTCGTGGGCCAGCGGGGCGCGGGTGTTAAGATGACTTCGCACGGTTTTCGATTATAAGGCGAAAACCGAGAACGGGTCCAGGAGGGCCAGGTATGACCATCACGATGGAAACCGATCTCACGCCCTACGGCGGGGTCGAGGCGAACGCGGACTGGGCGGACGAGGTACGGGCACTGGCCCGCAAGCGGGACGCCGTGCTGCTGGCGCACAACTATCAGGTGCCGGAGATCCAGGACATCGCCGACCACACCGGCGATTCGCTCGCGCTCAGCCGGATCGCGGCGAGCAGCGAAGCCTCCACGATCGTCTTCTGCGGCGTGCACTTCATGGCCGAGACCGCGAAGATCCTCGCGCCGGAGAAGACCGTCCTGATCCCGGACGCGCGGGCCGGCTGTTCCCTCGCCGACTCCATCACCGGCGACGAGCTGCGGGCCTGGAAGGCCGAGCACCCCGGCGCGGTCGTCGTGTCCTATGTGAACACCACGGCCGAGGTCAAGGCGGAGACCGACATCTGCTGCACCTCCTCGAACGCCGTCGACGTCGTTGCCTCGATCCCCGAGGACCAGGAGGTTCTCTTCCTGCCGGACCAGTTCCTCGGTGCGCACGTCAAGCGCGTGACCGGCCGGGAAAACCTGCACATCTGGGCCGGGGAGTGCCATGTGCACGCCGGGATCAACGGCGCCGAGCTCGCCGCGCGCGCGTCGGAGAACCCGGACGCGGACCTGTTCATCCACCCCGAATGCGGTTGCGCGACCTCGGCGCTGTACCTCGCGGGAGAGGGCGCCGTGGAGCCGGAGCGGGTGAAGATCCTGTCCACCGGGGACATGGTGCACGCCGCGCGGGACACGCGTGCGAAGTCGGTGCTGGTGGCCACCGAGATCGGCATGATCCACCAGCTGCGCAAGGCCGCGCCGGAGATCGACTTCCGCGCGGTCAACGACCGCGCCTCCTGCCGGTACATGAAGATGATCACCCCGGCGGCCCTGCTGCGCTCGCTGCGCGAAGGCGCCGACGAGGTCCACGTCGACCCGGAAACCGCGGCGAAGGCGCGGGCTTCGGTGCGGCGGATGATCGAGATCGGGCAGCCCGGCGGCGGCGAATGACCACCCCGGTTAGTGACTTCCAGGCGAAAACCCCGGTCTGGGAGGCGCGCGCGGATCTGGTCGTGATCGGCAGCGGGGTCGCGGGGCTGACCGCCGCGCTGCGGGCACAGGAGCTCGGCCTGCACGCACTGGTGGTCACCAAGGCGGCGGTCGCCGACGGCAACACACGCTGGGCGCAGGGCGGCATCGCGGTCGTGCTCGAGGGGGAACACGAGCTCGGCGACTCGGTGGGCAAACACGCGGAGGACACCTTCGTCGCGGGTGCGGGACTCTGCGACGAGGACGCCGCGCGATCGATACTGGACGGCGGCCCGGCGGCGGTGGCCTGGCTGCGCGCGTCCGGTGCCCGCTTCGACGCCGCGGCGGGCGGCGGCCCGGCGCTGGCCAGGGAAGGCGGGCACAGCGCGTTCCGGGTGATCCACGCCGGCGGCGACGCGACCGGTGCCGAGGTCGAACGGGCCCTGGTCGCCAAGGCCGGGGGCCAGGGGATTCCCGTGCTGGAGCACCACATCGCCGTCGACGCGCTGCGCACGCCCGCCGGGGACGTCGCGGGGGTGGCCGTCCTCGACCGGAACGGCGTGCCCGGGGTGGTGCGCGCGCCCGCGGTGCTGCTCGCGACGGGCGGGGTCGGCCAGCTGTACCAGGCGACGTCGAATCCGGAGATCGCCACCGGCGACGGGCTCGCGCTCGCGTTGCGGGCCGGTGCCGCGGTGGCGGACATCGAGTTCGTCCAGTTCCACCCGACGGTGCTGTACTCCCCGGGCGCGCGGGGCCGTTGCCCGCTGGTCACCGAGGCGGTGCGCGGCGAGGGGGCGACGCTGCTGGACGCGGCGGGCGCGCCGGTGATGCGCGGGGTCCACCCGCTCGGCGACCTGGCGCCGCGCGACGTGGTGTCGGCGGCGATCACGCGGCGGATGGCGCAGGCGCCCGGCGGCGTCGACGATCACGTTTTCCTCGACGCCACCAGCATTCCCGGCTTCGCCAAGCGGTTCCCCACCGTGCACGCGGCCTGCGCGGCGCTCGGTGTCGATCCGGCCGTCGACGCCATCCCGGTCACCCCGGCCGCGCATTTCTCCTGTGGCGGCGTGGTGACCACCGCGGACGGACGATCCGGGGTGCGCGGGCTCTACGCGGCAGGCGAGGTGGCCCGCACCGGGCTGCACGGCGCGAACCGGCTGGCGTCCAACAGCCTGCTGGAGGGCCTCGTCGTCGGGCGGCGGGTCGCCGAAGCGGTGTCCGCCGATCTGGCCGCCGGGCTGCTCGCCGATCCGGCACGCGGGCGGCTGCCGGAGCGGGAAACGGCGGTGGCCGCCGATCGCGACGCGCTGCAGCGGGTCATGAGCCGGTACGCCGCGATCGGGCGGGACGCCGACGGTCTCGCGGCGGCGGGCTCGGTGCTCGACCTGTCCCATCAGGACAGTCCGTTGTGGACACAAAAGGCGGTGGAGGACGCCGCGCTCACCGTGGTGGCGCAGGCGTTGCTCGCGGCGGCCGCGCGGCGCACCGAATCGCGGGGCAGCCACGTGCGCACGGACTTCCCTGACCGCGGCGGGCTGGAGTGGCGGCGCAGCCAGTACGTCCGGCTCAGCCCGTCCGGCCAGCCGGTGCTGGCCGAGGAGATTCGTATGGAGGGTGTGGCATGACCGAGGTTTTCCCAGAGCTGTTCCCGTTTTCGCCCGACGTCGAGCTGGCGCTGGTGAAGTACGGGCTGGACATCGCCGACGTCCGGCGCGTGATCACCACGGCGCTGACCGAGGACCTGCGGTACGGCGGTGACGCGACCACCGCCGCCACCGTGCCCGCGGGCACCCGTGCGCTGGCCGAGTTGACGCCCCGCGTTCCCGGTGTCGTCGCCGGGATCCCCGTGGCGCTGGCCGTTTTCGATGCCGTGCTGGGCACGGACTACGAGGTGCTGGGCGCGCGCGACGACGGCGAGCGGCTGGTCGCCGGTGAGCCCGCGCTGGTGCTGAGCGGTCCGGTGCGCGGGCTGCTGACCGCCGAGCGGACTGCGCTGAACCTGCTGTGCCACCTCTCCGGCATCGCCACCGCCACCGCGGCCTGGGTGTCCGAAGTGGACGGCACGGGCTGCGCGATCCGGGACTCCCGCAAGACGTTGCCGGGACTGCGGTTGCTGCAGAAGTACGCGGTGCGCTGCGGCGGCGGGGTCAACTACCGGCTCGGGCTCGGCGACGCGGTGCTGATCAAGGACAACCACGTCGTGGCGGCCGGTTCGGTGACCGCGGCGCTCGAGGCCGTGCGCGAACACGCGCCGGAACTGCCGTGCGAGGTCGAGGTCGACGACCTGGCGCAGTTGGAGGAGGCACTGCTCTTCGGCGCCGACGAGATCCTGCTGGACAACTTCTCGCCGGAGCAGTGCGCGCGGGCGGTCGAGCGGCGGGACGAGGTCTCCCCGAAGACGCGGCTGGATTCCTCCGGCGGGCTGACCCTGGACCGGGCCGGCGCGTACGCGCGGTCCGGGGTGGACTACCTGTCGGTGGGCGCGCTGACCCACTCCGCCGCCGTGCTGGACCTGGGCATGGACCTGCACTGACGGCCGTGCCGTGAAGCCGCGACGGCCGAATTGCCGTCGTTCCCGTCTGGCGCCCCGGCCTAACTTGGTGAGGTGCGGAGACGGCTCGATGGCGTGGTGGCGGTGGCCGGTCTGCTCGCACTGGGACTTCCCGCGACGGCGTCGGCCGCGCCGCCCGCGCAAGGGCAGTGCGCGACTCCGCTCGGCACGTACACCGGGGCCGTCCCGTGGGGACAGCGGCTGATCGACCCGGCGCGGATCTGGCCGCTCACCCGGGGCGAGAAGCAGGTGGTCGCCGTGGTCGGCACCGGGGTCGACGGGCAGAACCCGCAGCTGCACGGGCAGCTCACCGGCGGCGGAGACGCGGCGTCGGACTGCGACGGGCGCGGCACCGTCGCGGCCGGAATCGTTGCGGCGCAACCGGATCCGTCGACGACGTTCGCCGGGATCGCGCCCGCGGCGCGCATTCTTCCGATCCGGTACACCAATGGCGGCGGCAGCACGGAGGGCGGGGATCCGAAGGCGCTCGCGTCCGCGATCGACCAGGCCGCGCAGAAGGGCGCCGGGGTGATCCTCGTCGCCGTACCGTCCACTTCGGACAGTCTGGAGCTGGCTTCGGCCGTCGATCGGGCGCGGGGCAAGGGCGCGGTCGTCGTCTCGCCTGCCGCGGCGACCCAGCAGGGCGGGCGCACGTACCCGACGGCGACGCCGGGGGCCCTCGCGGTCGGCTCGGTCAACGTCGCGGGTGAGCCGGTGCAGACCGAGGCTGGGGACTACCTCGGCATCGCGGCTCCCGGCGCGGACCTGGTGAGCACCTCGGCGGGCGCCGGAGGCGGACATCGCTGGGGCATCACGAATCCGGGGCTCGCGGCGGCGTACGTCGCCGGCGTCGCCGCGCTCGTGCGGGCCTACCAGCCCGGCCTCACCGGCGACCAGGTGGTCACCCGGCTCCTGCTGACCGCGCACCGGCCGTCCTCCGGCGGCCGTGATCCACGCCGGGGCTGGGGCGTCGTCGACGCCTACGCCGCGGTGTCCTCGGCCCTGCCCGCCGACGTCATGGGTCCCGGCGTGCCAGGAAAACCGGCATCACTCCCGGCCGTCGTCCCCGCTGCCGCCGATGCCCGCCCCCGCGCCGACCGCGTCGCGGGCGTGCTCGCACTGGCCGGGGTCGGTGCCGCCGTCACCGCCGGTTTCGCCGTCGCCGCGTTCCGCCGGGGCCGTCGCCGCTCCTGGCGCCCCTCCCGATTCCCTCCATCACGCGAGATCTCCTCCTGATCACGCGAGACCTCCCCTCGATCACGCGAGACCTCCGAATCCTCCCCAGGGCGAGAACGGCGGGCTCACGTGACCAGAGGCGGAACTCGCGTGATTGGACGGAGAACTCGCGTGATTCAGGGGGTGACGCAGCGGGTGGAGCCGACGATGGCGACACCGGCACCGGAACGGGCGACGTGCACGGTGAAATCGGCGCCGTCGCGGCTGCAGCGGGCGATGAGTTCCTGCGCGGTGCTGCGGTCGCGGACCTGCCAGCCGTCGCCTTCCAGGGTGGGGACGACGAGCTCGACGAGGCGGCGTTCGGCGTTGACGGGCCGCTCCAGCCGGACGCCGTACTGCCAGCAGGTCAGGACGCCGGGGTGGGCGGGATCGCAGTCGAGTTCGCCCGCCACGGTCCGCGACGCGCCTTCGCCGAACGTCGCGGCGACCCGGTCGATGACCGCGGTCAGTTCCTGGGCCAGCCGGCCGAGATCGGTGCTCTCGGTGATCACGGGATGATCCTCAGCGTGTTCAGGCCTTCGACGCCGCGCTCGCCGAAGCCGCGGGGTTCGAGGCTGCCTTCCGGGGTGACCGTCCCGCCGGTGATCACGTCGTAGATGGTGCTCCACGAGTCCGATCCCGGCTTGAGGACGTCGTTGTGCGCGGACACGCCCCACAGCAGTTCGCCGTTCGCGTCCCGGCCGGTTTCCAGGTCGGTGACGCCGGGGAAGGTGTCCGGGTCGGCGCCGTGGCCGATGTCCGAGCCGAGCCATTCCGCCACGCGGGCGTTGCCCTGCGCGACGACGATCGGGTCGAGCGGCGCGGTCATCGAGTACCGCTGGACTCCGGCCTGGCTCGGCGGGAGATCGGAAGGATCCCAGATCCCGTGCCCCATCCCGGCCGATTCGACGTGCAGCACACGGTCGACGTCGAGGCCGAGCTGCTCGGCGAGCCCGACGGTCGCGCCGCCGTAGCTGTGCCCGATCGCGGTCACCATGACGTCGCGGCCGGCGTGGCTCGCGATCTGGCCGCGCAGTTCGTCGGTGAACGTCTTGAGATCCGGCGCCTGCGCTCGCGCGTAGCCGGAATCCGGGGCCTGCGCGGCGACGCCCTGCGGGAAGACGCCGTCGGCCCAGACGACCATCGCGGTCCGCCCGGCCGGGTCCGCGGCCACCAGGCTCCTGCCGAGCCCGGCGTAGCCGTCGAAGTTGTCGAGCCGGGTGTTGGTGCCGGGGACGAACAAACCGATGCTGCGCGTGCCGGGTTCGATGTGACCGATCAACTCGGCGATCCGGCCGTTGCCCGCCGGATCGAACCGCAGGATCTGCCGGTTGTGCGCGAGAATGTCCTCGTACAGCGCGATCCTGCGCTGCGCGCGCTCGACGTCGGCCGGGTCGCCGCCGTGCGCGAGGAGCTGAGCGAGATGGTCGCGCTCGCCGGTGAGCGCGTCGGCGACCTTCGCCCGGTTGCGGGTGATCTCGCCCGCCCAAGCCCCGGTGTCCGCCGTTCCGCCGACGCCGGCCGGGTTGCCCGCGGCGGGCAGCGGGTCCTCCGGGAGCAGCGCGCGGTACATCGCCGCGACCTGCGCGTCGAGACGACGATATCCGGCGGCGCTGGCGGTGAGTCCTGATTGGACAGTGCGGACCCGCTCGACGTGCTTGCCGATACGCTCGGCCAGTTCCGTCATCGTCTTCGTGAAAGTGGCCGCCGCGGCGGCGGACCCGGCTAGTTCGCCGAAGGCCGCCGCCGGGAGCTTTTCACCGGCCACTGTGGACTGTGTGGTGGCGAGCGTCCCGGCATGCGTGCCGAATTCGCCCGCCACCTGATCGAGCCGGGCCGGGGCGACCCGGTAACCCCCGGAGGTGGCTGCAGAAGTCACCGGGTGCGTCCCTTTCCCTGCGGTCAGCGGGTTTCCGGTTCCTCACCGATCACCGAGGGCGTGACCGGGGACGACTGCCCCCAGACGTTCTCGGTCTCGACCAGCCAGGCCGGGATCCGTTTGCCCGAACCGAGATCGCCGCCCGCGCCCATACCCATCGGCATCATGGGCATCATCGGCATGGCGCCCTTCGCCGCGGCGGCGCCCGCGGCACCCGCCGCGCCGCCCGCGAGCCCGGACAGCGCGTTGCCCGCGCCGCCGTCACCCGCCAGCCCGGAATGGGCGGCCGGGACCTCGCCGGGACCGGTGACACCGCCGCCGCCACCGCCGATCGGCGGGACGCTCCCGCCCCCGATCGGGATGCCGCCACCGGAACCGCCGGTCGCGCCCGGCGCGGCCGCGCCGCCACCGCCGCCGAGCTTGACGTCCCGCTTCTCTTCCTTGTTCTCCTCGTTCTTCTTGCCGCTCGCCCAGGCGGGGACCCGCGGCATGATCGACCCGAACCGGCCGAACGCCGCGGCCGAGGCCGCGGCGAGCCCGGCGGTGAACATGTCCCCGAAGAGCGGGTTGCTCCCCGCGGGGGTGTGGCCCGTGCCCGGCGGCGTCGGGGTGCCGCCGGGCAGCGGGTGTCCGGTGCCGGGGGTGACGACGGGCGGCGGCGCGCTGCCGGTGATCCCGTTGCCTGTCGCCCCGTTGCCCCCGGTGCTCGCGCCGCCGCTGGCCGGCGGCTTCGGGACCGGGGCCGCGTTCGGCGAGACGGGGATGGCCTCTTCCGCGGCGGTGTACTCCCCGGCGAGCTGGGTCATCACGACGATCGCCTTGCCGTGCGCGTCGCCTGCGGCGTTGGCCGCCGTCTGCTGCGCCTCGACGTTCTTGATCGCCTGCTGACGTTGCTGCGCGGCCGCCTGGACCACGGCGGGCGAGGCGTCCGGCGGCAGCAGCGGCGGGTTGACCGCGAGCGCGACGTCGGCGGGGGCGACGTCGGGGACCGCGACCGGCGGCGGCATCTGCTTCTTCGCCTTCACCAGCGCGTCGGCCGCGTCCTCGAGCAGATGGTTCATGCTCTGCGCGGTCTGCGCGACCTTGCGGATCCCGCCGACGAGATCGGTGATCATCCGGTGGTACTGGTCGGCGGCGCCCCCGGCCCAGCTGCCGGAGAAGTCGGCCAGTTCGGACGACAGGTTTTCGGCTTGGTCGTGCAGCCCGATCGCGGTCGAGGCCCATTTGTCCGCCGCCGCGCGCGCACTGTTCGGGTCACCCGCCTGCAACATCGCGTACAGCTGCTGATGGGTGTACGCGGCGAAGTTCGTGTGTGCGGTGGTCATCCCTTGATTCCCCCTGCGTTCGACGTCCCGCCCGTGCCGCCGAGGCCGAGCGCGGACAGCAGCGGATCGAGCAGGCCGGTCGCCTGGCCGGAAGTGTGCAGATCGCCCGCGACCGACTCGTCGGCCGCCTGGTAGCCGTCGGCGACGGTGTTCGTCACGTCCTGGGCGAAGGTGATGGCGCCACGGACCTGGTCGAGGAGGCCCTGCATTTCGGCGACCGCCTCGCGATGGGCGTCGGCCAGCGAACCGGCTTCGCCGAATTCGCCGAACAGCAGGGGGTGGTCGCCGAGGGTGAGCAGGAAGTCGTTCGGCTTCGCCATCGCGTGGATCTGGGTCTCCAGCTCACGCACGAAGTCCTTCAGCGATTCCAGATGAACGTAGTACGACTGGTCGTGCATCGGTCCCGACTCTCTCGTGGTCAGCTGAGGCGGAAAAGCCGGTTGGCCGATGCGAGCTGGGGTACCTCGCACCGGCCAACCGACGGCGGGGGATCAGCCTGCGAACAGGCCCTGGTTGCGGTTCTCCAGCTGGTGCTGGAGATCGTGCGCGTCGCCCACCTTGGTGCCGAACTGCGCGATGATCGCGACGATGTCGGCGGTGGCCTGGCGCAGCCGGGTCTCGGCCTGGCGGGCGGCCTCACCGGCGGAGCTGCCGGAGGCGTACCAGGTGGCGGTGATCGGCTGGAGGTTCTGGTGCAGCTGCTCCAGCTGCGAGGTCAGCGCCTTGGCCTTGGCGGCCAGCGACGCCGAACTGTGCTGCAGCGCGGCGAAATTGATTTCGACGACATCGGCCATCGGAAGTGTCCTCTCCGGAACGGATCAGAGGTTGAGACGGGGGACGACGCTGCCTTCGAGCGTGCTTCCGACCCCGTGGAAGCTGGAGCTGGTGTCCGCGTCGCCGCGGTTGTAGTTCGCGTGGCTGGAGTGGACCAGCTGCGACATGGTGTCGAGCTCGCGGACCGCGGCGCCCATCTTCTCCTGCAGGCGGCGCTGCAGGTCCCAGAACGCGAGGGCCTGGTCACCCTTGTAGTTGCGCAGCGTCTCGGTCAGCTCGGACTCCAAGCTGGCCATGGTGGTCTTGGCGTTCGACGCGGTCTCCTCGAAGCCCTGGACGGCGCGCGTCATCGCGGCGGAATCGGACTGGAATCCCGGACTGGACATCGACGGGCCACCTCCTCTCGTTCGCGGGGGAAATCCCGGGGGGAGCGGCTCGCTTTCCGAGCCGCTCATGGTGAATGTCACGCTAGAAAAGGAGAGGGGACGGTCAAACGGCACAACTGCCGGTCGCACTGACGGCACTATTACCCACAGGCCGCCGGTGGGGTTGTCCTCACCCGGTGACGGGGGCTCGCACCAGTGTCACACAGAACTCGTCGCGGCACGCTCGATGCCATGTCGGACAACGGAATCAGCTTACGCTCGCTGCATCGCCCGCTGGTGGTGCTGACCGGTGCGATGGCGGTGCTCTGCGTGGTGTCGCTCCTCGGCCTGCTCGCCGACGACCGCGTGATCGTCGACGCGCCGATCTGGCTCAAGCCGTTCAAGTTCACCGTCGCGATCGGCTCCTACGCGATCACGCTGGCGCTGCTGCTGTCCCAGGTACGGCGCGGCCGCCGGATCGGCTGGTGGCTCGGCACGGTGTTCGCCGCCGGGATCGGGCTCGACATGGCGCTGCTGGTGTTCCAGATGATCTTCCTCGGCCGGCAGCTGCACTTCAACAGGGCCGTGCCCGCCGACACCGCGATCAACAACGTCGTCGCGGGCGGCGCCTATTTCGCCTGGCTGGCGATCGCCGCGGTCGTGGTGCTGCTGCTGTTCCAGCGCATGCCGGATCGCGCGCTGAGTTCCGCGCTGCGCTGGGGCACCGGGCTTTCGCTGGCCGGGATGACCGCCGCGATGTTCATGTACACCGGGACTCCCGAGCAGCAGGCGGTGTTCCGCGCGGGTGGGCAGCCCTCGACGTTCGGGGCGCACACGGTGGGCGCGCCCGACGGCGGGCCGGGGCTGCCGGTCACCGGCTGGAGCACCGTCGGCGGGGATCTGCGGATCCCGCATTTCATCGGCCTCCACGCCATGCAGGCGCTGCCGCTGATCGCGCTCGGCCTCGTGCTGCTGGCGCGGCGGTATCCGGTGCTGCGGGCCGATGTGGTGCGACGGCGGCTGGTGCGGACCGCGGCGTTCGGGTACGCCGGGATGTTCGCCATCCTCATGTGGCAGGCGCTGCGGGGACAGTCGGTCGCGCATCCCGATTTCTGGACGCTGCTGGCCGCCGCGGGGGTGCTGGGGGTGGTCGTCGCCGCGTCGGCGTTGTCGGTGCGGTCGCGGCCGGTATTCCGCTCGGAGACTGTCGTGGGGGTCGGCTAGTCTTCCCCTCGGAAAGAGGGGGTATCACTCGATGCGCACCAAGCTGAACAAATCCGTCCTCGGCAGACCCGGCCTGATCGTGCTCACTGTGGCGCTGCTCACCGGCGTCACGGCCTGTACGTCGGGCGGCTCGTCCGGCACCGGGGCCGCGCCCGCGGCATCCGCCGCGCCCAAGCCCGAGGTCTTCGGCCCGGCCGGGTACCGGGGCCTGACGCCGGGCATGGCGAAGGAGGCGGCACTGGCCGGCGGCAAGCTCGCCCCGGCACCGACGTCCACTTTGGACGGCTGCACCGACTTCAGCTACACCGGCGGTCCCGCGCCGGATCCGGCCAGGATCGCGGCCGAGGAGGCGGTGGAGAAGAAGTCCAAGGAACTGAACAAGAAGGCCGACGAGGCCGCAGCGTCGAGTGGTTCCGACGGGGACACCTCGGCCGCCGG
Source organism: Amycolatopsis sp. NPDC059021 (assembly GCF_042739895.1). NCBI lineage: Bacteria > Bacillati > Actinomycetota > Actinomycetes > Pseudonocardiales > Pseudonocardiaceae > Amycolatopsis > Amycolatopsis sp. NPDC059021. The sequence goes on along the minus strand of NZ_JBHYIQ010000058.1, from coordinate 36,184 downwards.
GAGCGCGCGGTCGGCGGCGAAGTCGGCCGAGGTCGCCCGGCTGATGGCCGATTCGGCGCTCGCGATCGCGGAGCTGGCGGAGAAGCGTGAGGCACGGGACAAGGCCTTCGCCGCGTCCGGTGGCGCGTCGTTCGGCAAGGACGGGCTGCGGGAACTCGGGGCCCCGCCGGACGCGAAGACCGCCGAGGGGATCGGCGCCGGGTCCTCTGTGGACGAGCTGAAGAAGGCGTACGACGCGCGTGGCCTGAAGCTGGGCGAGAACAAGCGGTACCAGCTGCCGATCGACGGGAAACCGGGCTGGCACTACGAGTTCGTCACCACGCCGGAGGGAAAGGTGACCGCGGTTTCGATCATCAGCGCGGCGAAGTGCGCCTGAGCGTGGTCGGCTCGCTTCGGTCCTTTTCGTCCTGAGTGGACTGTATGGCCGGTGGAACCGAGGGACGCCCTGGGTGCATCTACCGCACCGAGGGACGCCCCTGGTGCATCCAGCGCACCGAGGGACGCCCTTGTCGCAACCGGCCCCCGCCTCACCCAGTGTGCGTGCCGGTGGATCCAGGCAGTGCGCGCCGTTCGAGACGGGTAGAGCGCGGAGTGTGGGGGGGGGCCCACGGGCGCACACCCTAGAGGGTGGGCTGCGGGAGGCGCGAGGCGGGGAGTGTGGAGAACACACACGCCACAAGAC